>JAYVBU010000001.1:0-2114 GCA_043750335.1 Betaproteobacteria bacterium
CTTTCAAAACTTAATCAACTGCGGATCGATGTAGGGTGGGTTAGGCACGTTGTTTGTGCCGTAACCCGCCAGATGTGCCGCGAGGCACTCGTTCAAAAAAGCATTGTGTTGCTACGCAACGCTTGGGGGGTTACGCGAAAAACGCTAACCCACCCTACATTTCGGCTTAAGTAAGTGCCATTCGAGTCTACCCCAATCTTTTCTAGAACGATTCCTGCTCCATCTCGGTGAATACTTGATTCATATTGCGCTTCGCCAGCAAATCAAAATTCGATAAATATTTGAATTTTGATTGATCGATTTTTTCCACGGCGTCTTGCAGTGAGCCGCTGTTGGCAAGGATGGATTGTGCACCGTTGCGTAAGAAGGCGAGATAATCGCGTGTATCGCGTGTGGCGGTTTGGATATCAGTCGGCTTGCCATGACCGGGTACGACGATGCGGGGTTTGAGCGCCATGGCTTGATCGAAGGCTTTGATCCAGCCGCCGCTGTTGCCGACCGGGATCACGCCGAGCAAGCGCTGCGTGAAGACAATATCGCCCGCGAACAAAATTTTCTGCTGGGGTAGCCAGGCCACCAGATCACCTGCGGTGTGCGCCGAGCCAAAATGTAGTAATTGAATTTTTGTCTTGCCCACTTGTAGGGTGCGGTTGACGCCTACGGTTTCGTTGGGATAGGCGAGCGCAGTCAGATCAGCCTTTTCCTTCAACAATGTCTGGGCGGATTGCAATTGCCCCGCGCCCAGCTCGCGCATGAGGCGCAGCGCCTCGGTGTGCGCCAAGATGGGGATGCCCAATTGTTTGTAGTAGTCATTTCCTAGCCAGTAGTGGCTTTGCGAGTTGAGATTTACAACCCATTTGATCGGTTGTGGCGTAATTTTTTTGATCGCCTGATGCAGGGCGCGGGCGACCCGTGTGGTCGGGCCGGCATTGATGACCAATACGCCATCCCTGCCCACCACGAAACCAAGATTATTGTTCAGGCCATCGTTGCTATAGCTTTGTGCGTTCAAATCGCCGACCACCGCGTAGACATCTGGCGCGACGCGGATCGGTTGCAAAACCAATTCACCCGCGGCCGCGGCCTGCCCGGCCCACGCCAGGCAGACGGTCAGGCCAATCCCTAGTGCGCTTGCTAGTTTATGTGCTTGCATTATGAGGCACCTCCGATTTAGAATGTTTGTAGAGGTTATAACTGATGTGTAGATTAATCAATAGTTCATCAAGACCATGGTTGCCTGGCACGTATTGATCGTGAGCCTGCCGACGCGGCTCACCACCGAGCGCATGCGGGTGTGGCGTGCCTTAAAGGCTTTGGGCTGCGGCGTATTGCGGGATGGGGTTTACTTGATGCCCGCCCTGGCCGGTGCGCGCGCTGCTTTTGCGCATCAGGCATCCGAGGTGGTCGCCGCCGGAGGGCAAGCCCAAGTGTTGTCGCTGGATGCGAGCGATGAGGCGCAGGCTGCGCTGTTCCGCGCCCTGTTTGATCGCGCTGAAGAATACGCCGCGCTCAAAAGCGCGATTGATATTCTGCGGGGGGAAATCAAACGTGGTGCTGCCACAAGCTTGATACGCGAATCAACGCAATTGCAAAAAAATTTCGCCTCACTTGCGGCCATCGATTATTTTCCGGGGCCCGCGCGCGAGCAGATTCAAGCCTTATTGGAAGAGGTGTCGCAACAGATTGCGGTGAAGGCAAACCCGGACGAACCGCATGCCGCTACGGGAAAAGTAAAACGCTTGGATCGCGCGCAGTATCAAGGCCGCACCTGGGCCACGCGCAAAAACATGTGGGTGGATCGCATGGCAAGCGCCTGGTTGATCGCGCGCTTCATTGATGCGGATGCGCGTTTTAAATGGCTGGCCAAGCCCGCCGATTGCCCGAAGAAGGCGCTGGGGTTTGATTTCGATGGCGCGGCATTCACCCATGTGGGTAGCCGGGTGACCTTTGAAGTGTTGCTCGCGAGTTTTGGTTTGGACGAGGATGCGGCTTGAGCGCGCATCGGGGGCATCGTGCATTTCCTCGATGCAGGCGGCGTGCCGGTGGCGGAAGCGGCGGGGCTGGAAGCAGTGCTGAAGGGCTTACGTGAATCGGCGAAGGACGATGATGCGCTG
>JAYVBU010000002.1:0-4772 GCA_043750335.1 Betaproteobacteria bacterium
CGCTCAAGCCCCCAGTAGCGGTTGACGAGTTTGTATTCCACCGGGGACAGTGATTTTTTTAGTGCCGCTTTATCCCACAGATATACGCCACCTTCACGATCTTGGGTATCTATCGCGGAGGTGCTGGTAATGAATGCGCCACTGGCTTGATCCCGCATATCTGCCAACATGAAGTCGAGCGTGGCATGGGCGATATCGCGATACGCTGGCCGCTTTAAATCCTTTGCCGCTTGCAGATAGAGGCTGGCTAGCTGTGCATTGTCGTAGAGCATTTTCTCGAAATGCGGGATATGCCAATCTGGATCAGTGGTGTAACGAAAAAAACCGCCGCCGACATGATCGTACAGTCCGAGGCTGGCCATCTGATCGAAAGTCAGTTGCAAAAACTCGGTGAGCTTGGCGTTGTGCGCTTGGTTTTGCGCCGCTAACAAGGCAGCGAGTTGTGGCGCATGTGGGAATTTATTCGCCGTGCCGAAGCCGCCGCGAAACGGATCAGCCTGCGCTAATGCTTCTTCCACCAAACGCTGGCGGTAGAGTTGGCCGACCTGCGGTGCGAATTGGGCATCTGGCTCCTGCGCGACGGGCATTTCCTGCGCGGCGGTTTGAGCGACTTGTTTTAGCGTGTCGCTTTCTTGTTGCCAGCGCGCGTCAAGGCGGCTGATGGTTTGCAAAAATTCCTGCGGCGGCGCGTAGAGCAGCGCGAACAGCGGATAGCCTTCGGGGGTGACGAATACGTTCAAAGGCCAACCGGATTGTTTGCGCGTGGCTTCAGCGAAACCTTGCAACTCAGCATCCAGTGCGCCATTTAATTCGCGGTCCACTTTCACCGGGATAAAACGTTCGTTTAACAGCTTGGCGATTTCTGGGTTTTTGTAGCTCTCGCGCTGCATGACATGACACCAGTGGCATGAAAAATAACCAATGGAAACGAACAGTAGTTTGTTTTCGCGGCGCGCGCGCTCGATGGTATCGCTATTCCATTCCTGCCACGCAGTAGGGTCGCTGCCGTGCAGCGCGAGATAGGGCGAGGGGTGCTGTTTGAGTTGATTGTCCAGCGCGTGGGCGGGGAAGGAGATGAGCAAGACCAGCAGTGCTGCTAGTCCGTGTCTCATTTTTGCTCCGGATCGGCTTGTACGTCAGTGTCCATTTTATCTAACTCGGCATCCATTTCGGCATCGCTCAAGGGCTGGTAGTTGTCTGTAGGATCGGGCTTACTGATAAAGCTGGCAACCACGATACCCAGCTCGTACAGCAGCCACAGCGGCACGGCCAGCATGAATTGCGAAATGATATCGGGCGGCGTGAAAATGGCGCCGATGACAAACGCGCCCACAATCATGTAGGGACGAAAATCCTTTAACTTTTGCACGGTGACCAACCCCATTTTCACCATCAGCACCACCACCACGGGCACTTCAAACGTGAGGCCAAATGCCATAAATAGCGTCAACACAAAATCCAGGTATTTGCTAATGTCAGTCATCACCGCCACGCCCTCGGGTGTGACTTGGGTGATAAAGCCAAACACCACGGGGAACACTGCAAAGTAGGCGAAGGCCATACCCAGAAAAAACAGCAAGGTGCTCGATACTACGACAGGCAATACAAAACGCTTTTCATGCGCGTACATGCCAGGGGCGACGAAGGACCATACCTGATACAAAATATAGGGCAGGGCAATTAAAAACGCTGCCATACCCGCCACTTTCATCGGCACAAAAAATGGCGTGGTCACATCGGTCGCTATCATTTGCCCCCCCGCGGGCAGGCTTGCCAACAAAGGTTGCGCGAGCAAGGAATATAACGTGTTTGCGCCAGGGTAAAAAAACAGAATCAGAAAGATGGCAACCATCGCCAGCACACTACGCAGCAGGCGGTCGCGCAATTCCAGCAAATGAGAAATGATGCTTTGCTCGTCGCTCATACAGGCTTGCTGTCAGCAGGCGCAGTCGCGGCAGGCGTTGCCGCCAGGGGCAATTCCAGTTGCGGCGAAGGCACGGGCGCTGCCGCTTCGTGTGCGATAGGCTCTTCTACAAAATCCAGCGAAGCCTGCGGCATGCTCTCCATTGCGCGCAGCAATTGAGACTCGGTATCCGCTGTTTCGTTGTAGATGGTTTGCTCAACACCATTGACGGCATCTTTCACGCCTTGATATTCGGCTTGGATTTTTTTAAATTCCTCTGCGTCCATTTCCTGCTTCACCTGCTGCTTCACTTCGGACACATAGCGCTGCAAGCGGCCAAACAAATGGCCAGCAGTACGCGCCACTTTTGGCAAGCGTTCCGGGCCCAGCACGATCAGTGCCACGACACCGATGACTAAAATTTCGGAGAAACCAATATCAAACATAGGAAATTTATGGTGTTAACGTGCAGTTGAAATGGGTTGGCCGGTTGGCGTGAATATAAATTGATCCGGTTCAACCGGAACCATTTCTGCCAACAGCGTTTCCGGTGCGATATCTTGATCGTGGGGCCAAGTGACCGCACCAAACAAGATGCTAACCTGATTAAAATAATGAACGTCCCGAAGCTCGCGGAATACGCCGCGATCCAGATAAGGCTTGAGGTCAAAAATCCCCTTTCGTCCATCGCTGATTTCAACGTAGATACAATAATCCGCAAGTGGCTTTACTGCTTGGGCATCCCAATACATTGCCTTACCTCACAGGGGGTCAACTTTGTATGGTGCTTCGCCACTGACCGCCAGCTCCCAATCGGCTATCAGCTCGTCGCGGTGAAGCTCGATCCATGCTTGCACCAGCCTTAACTGTTTCCGGGGCAACTCCCCAGAAAGAACATCCCCTTCGTCAATCCCAATTGACGCCTCAAACTCGGCGTACTTCGCATGAATGTGTGGAAGATTGTGATGTTTATTAACAAGCGAATACAGGCGCATGATAATTCCATAAAACATGGAAATGATCGGCATGAATTAAACCTTTCAGAATCGCATTTACACTGATTGCCGCCGGACGTAACCGTTTTGCTAGCTTTTGGTTTTTTCCTTCACTTCACCTTCAATGGTCTGACCCGTGCCGACGTTCGCGTCGATTTGTTTCGGCGGTGTCTCTTCGCTTTTCACTGCGTCTTTGAAGTTTTTCACCGCGCCGCCCAAATCAGAGCCAACGTTGCGCAATTTTTTGGTGCCAAAAACCACCAGCACGATGGCCAGCACAATTAACCAATGCCAAATACTGAACGATCCCATATGAATGCTCCTTCTAAATTAAAGTTTTGGTATGCGGTCGCCGCCGCCGAACACATGCAGATGCAGGTGAAATACTTCCTGCCCCCCGCCTGGGCCGGTATTAATCATGGTGCGAAAACCGGTATGCAAGCCCTGCTCCAGCGCCAACTTCGGGGCCAGAAGCAACATCTTACCCAGCAGCGCTTGATGCTCGGATGCGCATTCACCAAGGGAGGCGACATGCGCCTTGGGGATCAAGAGCAAATGCACCGGGGCAATCGGATGGATGTCGTGGAATACCAACATCTCTTCATCCTCATAGGCTTTTTTGCTCGGGATTTCACCGCGTACGATTTTGCAAAAGAGGCAGTCGTTCATCGCTTTATTCCTTCGTGCGCGCGGCTTTTTCCGCGATACCGGATAAGCCTTCGCGCCGCGCCAGCTCGTTCAACACCGCATCCGGATGCAGGCCTTGCTGCGCCAGCAACACCAGGGTGTGAAACCATAAGTCCGCCACTTCATAGACCACTTGGCCCTTGTCGTTGCCCTTGGCGGCGATAATCACTTCGGCAGATTCTTCGCCAATTTTTTTGAGAATGCTGTCAACGCCCTTGGCGTACAGTTTGGCCACGTACGAGCTTTGCGGGTCGGCGCTTTTGCGCGCCTCCAGCGTTTCGGCCAATCGATTCAGGATATCGCTCATTTTTTATAAATCTCGTTCGGGTCTTTCAACACCGGTTCTACATCGACCCAGTTTTGGCCGTCGAGTTTCTGAAAAAAGCAGCTATGGCGACCGGTGTGGCAGGCGATGCCGCCAATTTGCGCCACGGTGATTAACAATACATCTTCGTCGCAGTCGAGCCGAATAGCTTTCACTTTTTGCACATGGCCAGATTCTTCACCCTTGTGCCAGAGCTTCTTGCGCGATCTGGACCAGTACACCGCCTCGCCGGTCGCTACGGTTTGGCGCAAGGCGTCGCGGTTCATCCAGGCGAACATCAGCACGTGCCCCGAGCCCGCTTCTTGGGCAATCACGGGGACTAAGCCTTCATGTGTCCAATTTACCTTGTTGAGCCAGCTATCGGGCATGCCAATTCCTGAGAAAGACGGCCATTTTACCCGTGTTTGCAGTGGCTTGCTTGTATGCGCGCGCCGTAGCGCTTATGCCGACGCGATGAAAAAGGCCGATTAAAGCCGCGCTTGCAGCATCGTGCCAAGGGTATTCGCCACCGCTGTCCAATCCGCCGTGACACCCCAGTCCTGAAGTTGTGTTGCTTCCAGCCCGGCGTAGCCGCAGGGGTTGATATGGGTAAACGGTGTTAAGTCCATATCCACGTTAAGCGCCAAACCGTGATAGCTCATGCCGTGCTTGATGCGTAGTCCAAGCGCGGCGATTTTTTTGTTCGCGACATATACGCCCGGTGCGCGTTCGCGTCGGCAGGCTGCGACGTCATAGGTGGCAAGCAGGTCGATCACAGTCTGCTCCATGCGCGTCACAAGCTCACGCACACCGTAACCGCGTCGTTTTAAATCCAGTAAAAGATACGCCACCACCTGCCCTGGGCCGTGGTAGGTAATTTGTC
>JAYVBU010000003.1:0-2110 GCA_043750335.1 Betaproteobacteria bacterium
TAACGCACTGGCGGAAGATCAGAAGGAAATACCTCAACAACCGCTACATCACCGCCTCTGAGCGTGAACTTGGCAACAGTCATGAACGGTTGGGGTGAAACATTCCCATCGGATCGAATGCTTCCAAGATTTTTCAAGAGTTCATCGGTTACGACCAAGCCAGACAGTGCTCCATTATCCTTGACGCCTATGAGCAGATAGCCCGGTTGTCGATGATTCGGCAAGTCGTTGGCAAAAGAACATATAGCCTCGCAAAATTTGTCCGTGCTGTTGACGGATACGGTGCGTTCGATATGGTCAGCTTCCAGATCTGATAACAGTCCGTTCAATTGAGCTTCGGTCAACATAGCGTTTTCTTCTTTCTCAGAAATGAATTCAGATCACTATAATTGATGACAAACCAGTGGATCGATGCGTGTACCCCACCCTACAGGCCAAACACGGATTATCAAACCCAAAGCAAGTCCTTAAGAATCGCAACTAATGATAAACCGGCGGCCCACCCTCATCTGGCCGACCATTGGCTATCTCGTCCGGCGTCGCATCGCGAACCGCATTCACCGTCACCACGAATTTAACCGTTTGTCCGGCAAAAGGATGATTGGCATCGACGGTGAGTTTGCCATTTTCGATTTTGCTCACGCGAAACATTTTGCCTTCGCCTTGTTCGTTTTGAAATTCGACTTCGGCACCCACATAACGGTATTCGGGGGGGACGTTTTCAATATCGTCGGTGAAAGTGAGATCGGGATCATGCGGCCCAAAGCCATGCGCTGGTGGCAAGATTACTTCGAGTTGGTCGCCGATTTTCGCGCCTTCTAGCGCTGCTTCCACTTGCTCGAATAAACCGCTATCGGCCCCCTGTACATAGCCGATAGGCACGTCGGATTGCTCGACCACTTGGCCTTGTTGATCGAGGATGGAATAGGTGATGTAAACGGCTTTGTGCTTGGCAATGGTGGGGGCTGACATGGGAGAAATCCTAATGAAAATGCGAATTTTACCCGAAATCGGGCCGCGCCTCAGGCGTGCTTGATTTCGAGCGTCAACACCATTTCGCGATTTTGTTCACTCAAGGGCCAAGCCAGCTTCAAGGTCACCGCCTGCATGATCTTTTCGAATCCGGCTTCGGATTGCGAGACGCTGAAATGCGGTGCGGCGTGTAGTTGCACGGGGTGGCTGGCGCGTAGCGTTACGCTGCCGCCCAGCACATCATCCGCGAGGGTGATAGCTTGCAATGCATTCGCTTCAAATATTTGTCCGAAACCACCGGGAATCTCTCCCGCGAATTCGTAGCGACCCGCCGGACCATCACAACTTGGCATGGCAAGATTGATCTCGGTGCCAAACCAGCCGCGCGGCGCGCCGCTGAAGTGGTAGTGCACAGTCAACACATTTTCCCTTATGCGGTAATTTTTAATGACCTTTAGCACTTCAACTGCAGCCTCGAAACGCGCCTCCAAACCGGCACTCTCTATCGCTTGATAGTTGAGCGCATAAGGTGGGGTAGTGCTTTTGTGTTGATCGGCATCGAGCCAGCTATCACGAAACATGGCGCGCGGGTGTTGATCGACCTGCATATCTTCCGGCTTAATTACATGCTTGAAGCTGACGCGATCATGCGCGGAGGCGATGCCCTCACCCTCATGCGCGTGCTGCTGTTCGCCCAGATACACTTTGCGGTAATAGTGCTCATCCTGCCGCGCCAAGGTGTCGCCAAAATTATGATTGAGCGCGTAGGCATCGAACTCGGCAACGGTCGCGCTGCCATTGAGTCGGATAATGACCTGCAAACTTTCGTTGTGTAAAAACAGCTCGTCTTGCCCATCGAGATCAAGATCGTACACTTCGCGTTCCGGACGCTGATCCAACTCGTCTAGACGGCGCTCTAAGGGAACCAAGGCATTGAAAATTGCGCGCCGCAAGTGCGGCAGATACAGCCCGCCGAAAAGCCCATGCCAGTAAGCGTCATTCGCTTGGGACTGGTATAGCAGTTTGGTCAGCTCAGCGTGCTTGGCATGGCCGTGCAAGGCGTGCAGCCGATTCGATAATCCCAGCATGCGCTTGTGCATCCAATTCGACTCGGGATAGCGGGTCAGAAAATTCTTCC
>JAYVBU010000004.1:0-2105 GCA_043750335.1 Betaproteobacteria bacterium
GGCTCATGACTGGCCAGGAAGGCCTCCCGGAGGAGTTCTGCCGTCTCGCGTCGCCATTCATTGCCTGGTTCGTATTCCCTCAACGGCCCGGGGGCATACCAGACACGGATGTTCTCCTGCGGCAGCAGGTCGGCGAACGCGGCGCGAATGGATTCGATGGTGTCGGGAAACAGGCCGCTTAGCGCGAGGATAACTTCATGCTCGCCACGGTTGCGCACGATTGCTTGGGCGAACGACAGGGTGTAACGGCCAATACCCCTGAAGCGGCTTTCCGTCTGCGCGCCCTGCATGTCGATGACGATGCGCATCAGCTGTTTTCCTTCTGGCGGCGCTCGATGGCAGCATTGAGATCGGCATGGATCTGACGGGCGCGCGGGGAGGGATGTGCGATATCGGTTGGCACGTTTTCGGGTCTTGCCGGTGGTGTTTTTATGCCGGCAACGACCCGGAATAACCGTGACTTCAACCCGGGGAAGCGGTACAGGACCCTTAAAACCGCATTTTCGAGCCGAGGCCGCCTGCGAATGTAGAGCGCGGCATGCTGGAGCAGCCGTTTAATCTGCGACTTGAAATGTCTGGGCGAAAGCTTGAGTGCGAGGTGCCCAACCGCACGCACGGGGGCGGTGATGCGCCAAGAGGTGCTGGCGTAGACCGCCTGAAGCTGCATCAAAGCCTGATTTGATGCAGCTTCGGCCTGCCGGGCTTTGGTCTCGGCCTGCCGGGCTTTGGTCTCGGCCTGCTGAGCTTTGGCTTCGGCCTGCTGGGTATATCGAGTTGCCAAAGTATGCAGACTTAACCCATATTCTCTTTGGAAGGCTTCGGCATTACATCCGACAATCTCGCCATTCCCCCATTTTTGGGCGACGACTGCGTAATCGGGGCTCACTCCATCCAGCACGCCAAGTAAATCAATGGGGCAACCCGGGTCTCGAAGCGTGGCGGATTCTTGCAAACGCACAACCTTAACCCGGGGAAATCCCGCATGCTCAGCGACGAAGCTAAGGAGTGTTGGTGGTATCGGCCGGTTGTGTGTCGGGTCAAGGTAAAAACTGCACCCTGCGACGACAATGTTTTCCGGGTTAGGCGTTTCCATGATCAGCAAACCGCCAGGAACCAACACCCTCAGTGCCTCAGCCACCAATTCACGTAGGCGATCGAATTCGATATGTTCAACCAAATGAAAAGCCGAGACGACAGTCAGGCTGGAATCGTTTACTGTTTTCAAGGCCTCAAGCACATCGCTTTTCTGGACATCCAGCCCAAGCTCACGGCTTGCGGATAACATTCCCTCATCAAGGTCGACGCCCCGCACTATGAAACCGGCAGAGGCCAGCAACTCCAGCCATTCCCCACGCCCGCAGCCCAAGTCCAGGGCGCGTGCCTCGGGATAATGGGCCAATAGTGGCTCGACAAAAGGCAAATAGGCTTCAAGGCGATACTTGATCAATTCACGAGAACCACGGTAGTGGTCTTCGAAGGCACGGTAAAAATTATCAGTCATAGCTCTTGCACCGAGATAATTGGATCAATCCAGGCCAAACCGGTGAAGTGGGGCTTGTTGATATTGATGACATTGAAAATCAAAGCCAAATCACGCCACTCGTAGTTTTTTTCAAGATGTGTATCGCTGCTGGTAAGTGCTGTTACTACAGAGTAGGTGCCCGGCCCCAAATTGGCCGGAAAGGCGATGTCGTATTGGTAGCGCTCGCCGCTGGTAAGGTTGTTGAGCGGCTGGCTTTTTAGATCAGTGTTGGTGCCGTAGATGACCTGACCCAGGCGGTCTTTGATGGCGTAGCCTAAAATTAAGCGCTCGATGGGGGCATTGATCTGAGCTTCGATGCGCAAGCAAACCGGTTGCCCGACATCGACGACTTCCAGAGGGAGACCGTCTTCATTGACCAGTGATATTGCGGTGACAGAGGCCTCACCTGTTCCGGAGATGGTCTGTGTCTTGCCGCATTCAGTTACCACTTGCTTGACCGTCTGGTTCTGATGGTCGGCCAGCGTGGCATTGTAGTAATCCATGACCGCTTCGGGCTTGCCCTGTATGGCGAGCTTGCCCGCGTTGAGCAGGATGGCGTGGTCGCAAATGGACTGGATGGCCT
>JAYVBU010000005.1:0-2103 GCA_043750335.1 Betaproteobacteria bacterium
GACCAAACCAATTTACTGGCTTTGAATGCGGCGATTGAAGCCGCGCGCGCTGGCGAACAAGGCCGCGGCTTCGCAGTCGTCGCAGATGAAGTACGCAAGTTGGCCGAACGCACCACGAGTGCGACAGCTGAAATATCCACCATGGTCGGCGCGATTCAAAACGACACCCAACAGGCCGCCGAGACGATGCGGCAGAGCAGCGGCGATGTGCGCGATGGCGTAGCACTCGCCAATGAAGCGGGAACTGCGCTCCAAGACATCAACCGCAGCGTGGCGCAGGTTGTCGATATGCTGGGGCGCATCGCTGACTCCACCCACAACCAATCTGAGGCGAGCGAATCGCTGACAGCAACGGTTGAAGAAATCGCGAGCATGGCGGAAGAAAACCGCCACGCAATTGAACAAGCGGTCACTGCGTCGCAAGACATGGCGACTCGATCAAAAGGTCTGCAAGCCATTATTAGCCGATTCAGACTGCAAGCCCATTAACGATATCTGACGGAAGCATCAAACCAATAGAAGCTTAGGAGTGTGTGAAATGTTTGGTTTAAAATTGAAAAAGCAAATTGAATCGCTGCAAAGCGAAATCGAAAGCGTGAAGCGGGAACGCGATCAACTCAACGCCACGCTCGCCGCCACCGCCACGGAAAAAAGCAAACTCCAAAACGAGGTGGACACCCTATCCAACAAGCAAATGTTGTACGGCGGTGTATTCGAAAATATGCAGAAATTCGGCGATTCATTTGTCGAGCTTCAGCGTTCGTTCGCGGGGCTCGCCACCAATATGAAAACCGGCAAGACGAATGCAGTCGAAGCTGCGGGGGTCTCTAGCAGCAGCCGCGAAGCCATGGCACATATCGCTGCCAATCTGCATCACGTTTCGGAAAAAACCAAACAAACCGCGCACAGCGTAGAAGGTCTGAACGAGCGCGCCGGACAAATTGGCGGCATCGTCATGCTCATCAAAGAAATTGCCGACCAAACCAACCTGCTGGCCTTAAATGCTGCGATTGAAGCGGCGCGCGCCGGAGAGCAAGGCCGTGGTTTTGCGGTGGTCGCAGACGAAGTACGCAAGCTGGCTGAGCGCACCAGCAAAGCCACCAGTGAAATTTCCACGCTGGTTGCGAGCATTCAAGATGAAATCCTCTCTGCTAAAACCCAGATGGAAAGCGAAGCTACGCAATCCGACACGTTCAGCCGCCAAGGCGAAGCGGCAAGCGAAAGCCTGCATGAGCTGCTGGACCTCTCACACAAAATGGAAGGCGCGATTGCGGCCTCTGCCTTGCGTAGCTTCGTCGAGCTAGCCAAGGTCGATCACCTTGTTTACAAATTTGAGGTGTATCGCGTGTTCATGGGCTTATCGCGGAAAAATCCGCATGATTTCGCCAGCCATACCCAGTGTCGATTCGGTCAGTGGTATTACGAAGGCGAAGGCAAGACCAGCTACTCCGCCCTCTCCGGCTACAAACAAGTGGAGCAACCCCACCGCGCTTTTCACACGCATGGCGCGAGTGCGGTCGAACAATTTCACGGCGGAGATTTCCAGGCGGCTCTGCATGGCATAAGCGATATGGAACAAGCCAGCATGCAGGTCATCGCCGAGCTGGAGCGCATGGCAGAATCCGGTGAAGGCAATACGAGTGCGCTACGTGAAAGCAGTTACAACTAGCGGTTAATGGTTTGGCGATTACTTCGTTCAAAGCGCATCGAGCAGGATGCACGGTTACAGGAGCAGCACCATGTCAGAACTGATGAAAAATATTGATGGCCGCACCCGGCTCGCCGGGACAAACAAGCTGGAAATCCTGCTCTTTACCCTGGGCACGGATGCCCGCTCGGGGCGACGTGAAACTTACGGCATCAACGTATTTAAAGTTCGTGAAGTCATGCGTGTGCCGGACATCACTCGTCCGCCAGAATTGCCGCCTGCGGTGGAAGGCATGGTCAGCTTGCGTGGCCAGCTCGTGCCGGTGGTGGATTTAGTCAAGTACACCGGCATTCAAACCGACTCCAAACCGGAAGTGATGGTCGTTACCGAATACAACGGCCGCACCCAAGGATTCTTAGTGGAAGCGGTTGACACCATCCTGCGCCTGGATTGGT
>JAYVBU010000006.1:0-4754 GCA_043750335.1 Betaproteobacteria bacterium
TTATGGAGTGGTAGTTCAGTTGGTTAGAATACCGGCCTGTCACGCCGGGGGTCGCGGGTTCGAGTCCCGTCCACTCCGCCAAACCGGGCGAGCCTTTTAGGCTCGCCTTTTTCATTTGTGCTTCAATAAATAGGGTGTGCCATGCTAGCGGATACCATGCACGAAAAGATGAAGGGCCTAGCGGCGAGAATCATTCTAGGCATATTGATCGTCGCCTTTGCCTGGACAGGGGTAGATACCTACAATAAATCGGGTGGCGCGGTGCAAACCGTGGCGGAAGTGGGTAATCAGAAAATCTCATTACCGGCCTTTGAAGATGCGTTCAAGAAAGAACAAGGCCGTCTGCGCGATGCGGGTCAAAAAGACCCTGCTGTGTTGAATGGTGCAGAACTTAAAATGGCTGTGCTGGAGCGTTTGATGCGCGAGCAGTTGTTGCTGCAACAAGCCGTAAAGCTGGGTTATAGCGCCAATGAAGCAGGCATTCTTGCCGCGATTCGCAGCGATCCGCTGTTTCAAGAAGGCGGTAAGTTTTCCGAAGCGCGTTTAAAGCAGATTCTGGAACAGAATCGGCTAAATCTGAAGCAGTACATGGCCTCCGTTACCCAAGACAGTTTGAGCCGCGAGTTACTGGTTTTTCAAGCTGAAACCGGCATTGCATCACGTGCTGTAGGTGAGCGCTTGGCGCAGGCGATGGCAGAACAGCGCGAAGTGGCAAAAGCAGTGCTGCGTTTGGACGGCTTTGCGGCGCAAGTAAAAATTGATGCTTCGAAAATCCAAGCCTACTACGACAAGCACCCTGAAATGTCGCGTGTTCCTGAGCAGGCTCGTGTGGAATATATTGCATTCACGCCCGAAACCGTATTGGCCAAGTTGCAGCTTACCGAGGCTGACGCTCAATCTTATTACGACAAGCATGCGGATCAGTTTGCTCTGCCCGAGCGCCGCGATGTGGCGCACATTTTGATTCGGATTGCAGCGGACGCCAAAGCGGCTGATAAACAAGCAGCCCGTGATAAAGCGCAACAACTGCTGACGACCTTACAAAAAAATCCGCAGCAATTTTCAGAGTTGGCTAAGCAGAACTCACAAGACCCGCTGACGGCGGGCAAGGGCGGTTCGTTCGGCATTATTCAGCGTGGCACCATTTTCCCGCAGGTCGAGCAAGTAGCATTTGCCATGTCAGCAGGTGAGGTGAAGGGCTTGGTGGAGTCGCCTGCGGGCTTGCACATCCTTCAGGTAAAAGCGATTGCGGGAGGCGGGCAGCGGAGTTTTGCCGAAGTGCGAGACGTGGTACAAGAAGCGGCAAAACGCGAAATCGCCTTGCGTAAATTCAATGAAGAAGTCGAGCAATTTGGCGATTCGGTCTATGCCAAATCCGACAGCCTGAAACCGGCGGCTGAAAAATATGGACTAGTGATTCAAACCAGTGATTGGTTCGGACGCCAAGGTCCCGCTCAAGGCTTGCTTAAGAATGAACGTTTGATGAGCGCGATATTCAGCAGTGATACGGTCAAGGCTAAGCGTAATACCGAGGCGATTGAAGTGGCCCCGAATACCTTTTTGGCGGCGCGTGTCATCGACTACAAAGCGGCTGGCAACAAGCCGCTGGATGCAGTCAAGGCCGAGATCGAGTCTAAATTACGCAAAGATGAAGCCGCCGTCTTGGCGAGCAAGCAGGGCCAAAGCTATATCGCGGAGTTGCAACAAGGTCGTGACGTGTCAGTGCTCAAGTTTGGCGATGCTCAGAAGGTCAGTCGCGAGCAGGCAAAGCGAGCTGGGTTCGAGTTGGCTGAGGCGCAAGCGATATTTCGTGCAAGCAGCAAGCCCTTGCCGAGTTATTCTGGCGTTGCACTGGCGGACGGCAGCTTCGCGATTCATAAAATCAGCAGCGTTTCCACTGATGAGAATATGAAACGCCAGATTACGCAGGTAGTGCCATTATCATTGCGGCAAGTGATGAGTGAGCAAACCGCCAGCGCATATCTGGAGAGCTTGCGGGCGCAGGGCAAGGTCAGTATCAAGCAGTCTGTTCTGGACAAGGTCGGACAGCAAAACTAAACGCGTCACCGTCTAGGTGCGAATCATTCTCGTGCCCATCGTCGATAGACGGGCCATGATGCTGTGCGCGACTTCCAGTAGGGTGACGGTCTCATCAACCCCCCCTACGGCCACCGCTTCTTTCGGCATGCCAAACACGACGCAGCTCGATTCGTCCTGCGAGATGTTGTAGGCGCCGGCGCTTTTCATTTCCAGCATTCCCATTGCACCATCTTTCCCCATCCCGGTGAGGATCACACCAATCGCATTGGCACCCGCACAGTTTGCGGCAGAACGAAACAGCACATCCACCGACGGGCGATGGCGGTTCACTGGTGGGCCGTCACTGAGCGCGCAACTATATTGCCCGCCATTGCGTACCAATAAGAGATGGGAGTGCCCTGGCGCGATATAGGCGTGGCCGGGCAAAACGCGCTCGCCATGTTCTGCCTCTTTGACCGTTATTTTGCAGAGACTATCGAGACGGTGCGCGAAAGATTTAGTGAAGGATTCAGGCATATGTTGCGTAACCAATATGGCGGGACAATCCGGCGGCATTCTCACCAGCACTTCCCTGATGGCTTCGGTGCCACCTGTCGAGGCACCGATGATGATTAATTTTTCGGTTTTCTCGATGCGATTTTTAACGACGGGCAGCACCGCATCGGCGGATAGCCGCTTGTCCACATGCAATGGGGATGGTTTTGACGGCTTGGTTTTAGGTGCGTCGTGCATCTTATCCACGATCATTCCTCCCACGGCCTGAAGGCATCGAGGGACTGGCTCATCTGCACCCATCGGAGCGAAAGGCGCGCTTCTTGGCGTACTCAGCGAGTTCATAGACGGTTTTGTGCCGTAGCTTGAAGAGCTTATCTGAGTGGTGGAAGCTTTCGGAGTGGCCGGCGAAAAACAAGCCATCTTCCTTTAACAGGGGGACAAATTTATCGAGAATCCTGTGTTGCGTAGGCTTATCGAAATAGATCATCACATTGCGGCAAAAAATGGCATCGAATGGGCCACGCATGGGCCAACTGGCATCAAGCAAGTTGATCTGGCGAAAAAGTAGCATGGCTTGCAGCTCGGGGCGTACGCGCACACAGCCATCTGGTACGCCATTATCGTGCAGGAAATATTTGCAGAGCATGGCTTCGGGGATTTTATTCACGCGATCTAAGGAATAGATACCCTGGCGTGCCTTGTCCAGCACATTGGTATCAAGATCAGAGGCTAAAATTTTCACATGCGCCGGAATTTTGCCGAATAACTCTGCAACCGTCATCGCGAGCGAGTAGGGCTCTTCCCCCGTGGATGAGGCGGCGCACCAAATGGTAATTGAAGGGTTCTTCATGCGTGGGCGCAGATGTTCCGTCAACATTGGAAAATGATGCTCTTCGCGGAAGAAGGATGTCAGATTGGTGGTTAGCGCATTGGTGAAGGCCTGTAACTCGACAGCGTCGCCTTTCTCCAGCAGGCGCAGATAGTCAGCGAAGGAGCGCAGTCCAGTAGCGCGTAAGCGCCGTGCCACCCGGCTATACACCATATCGCGTTTATTCGGAGCGAGTGAAATGCCCGCTCGTTCGTAAATCAGCTTACGAATCCGTTCGAAGTCATTTTCAGTAAAGATAAATTCGCGGTCGTCTTCTGGCATGAGCGATGCACTAGCCAACGCCGCTTGCTGCGCTCTGGATTGGAGAGGTGGTTTAAACATGATCGGTGATACGCATACTTTTTTATCGGCAATCGGTTGGGCATACTTTAGTTCGGTGAGCCGGTCGCAAAAGGCATGTCTTATCCGCGAATCCAGACGGCGGATTTCTTCCGCGCCAAGCGAGAGCGAAAAAGCCCAGCGTGATTCGCCGCTAGCGTTGGGTAAGACAATGGGGGCTGGGCTGTCCAACATGGGTTGCCAATCCATTTCGTCGCTACAGCGTATGGCAATAAATGAAATATCGTCGTGCTGCTGCGTACCGCGAATATGGCTTCGAACTGCATCCGACAATACTTCAAATCGTCCCGTGCCAAACGGGCGAATAGTCGATGCATTTTGCCCTACCTTCCGCCCATAACGGGATATAGGACATAGCTGCTTTTTTTACCGCAGGTTTAGGTCCAGAGCCCGCCCACGGTCGTGTTAAAGCCGCTATCCACGTAGCTGATTTCGCCGGTCATACCCGAGGCGAGGTCGCTTAAGAGAAATGCGGCGACATTTCCCACTTCATCAATCGTGACGTTGCGCCGCAGGGGAGCGGATTTCGCCACAAAGTCCAGAATTTTCCCGAAATCGGATATGCCCGAGGCGGCTAGTGTCTTGATCGGGCCGGCAGAAATGCCGTTGACCCGGATGCCCTTGGGGCCCAGGCTTTGTGCCAAGTAATACACGCTGGATTCGAGACTCGCCTTGGCCATGCCCATCACGTTGTAGTTGACGATGGAGCGAACAGCGCCCAGATAGGAGAGGGTGAGTAAGGCAGCATTGCGGCCTGCCATCATCGGTAGCGCGGCTTTGGCCAGGGCGGTTAAGCTGTAGGCACTGATGTCGTGCGCCATGCGGAAGTACTCACGGTTGACGGCGTCTAGGTAATCGCCGGCCAAGGCCTGTTTAGGCACGAAGGCGACGGAGTGTACTAGCCCGTCCAACCCATCCCAATGCTGCTTGAGATCGGCAAAAACTTTGTCGATTTCTTCATCGCTCGACACGTCGCAGTTAAACAAGAGCG
>JAYVBU010000007.1:0-4732 GCA_043750335.1 Betaproteobacteria bacterium
TCCAACAAATTAGCGGTGGATTGCTGCACGATGCCCAGCCCCACCGCATCGCGCCCCTGTACGCGCAGGATATTGCGGTCGTTGTAAGCGCCAATCTCGGCGCGGCCCACATCGGACAGGCGCACCGGATAGTTGTTTATTTCACGCAGAATAAGATTGTTGAATTGCGCCGGTGATTGTAAATCGGTGGCGGAGAGCACGCTGAATTCACGTTGCTGGCTCTCGATGCGGCCTGCGGGCACTTCCAGATTTTGCCGCCTCAGCGCGTCTTCCACGTCTTGTACGGTCAGGCCATAGGCAGCCAGACGCTCGCGGTCGAGCCAGATACGCATGGCGTATTTGCGCTCGCCGCCGATAATCACGCTCGCCACGCCATTGATGGATTTTAGTGAATCCGCCACATAACGGTCAGCGTAGTCAGAGATTTCGAGCGGGCTGTGGCGGTCACTCGACAGCCGCAGCCACATGATGGCTTGTGCATCGGCTTCGATTTTGGCTACCACCGGGTCTAGCGCCTCGGCTGGCATGCGCCCACGCGTACGCGCCACCCGGTCGCGCACGTCGTTGGCTGCGGCGTCCACATTGCGGTTGACCACGAACTCGATGGTAATCAAGCTGACTTCTTCGCGCGATTGCGATTTGATGGTCTTGATGCCCTCGATGCCGGAGAGCGCATCTTCCAATTGATTGGTGATTTGGTTCTCGATGACCTCCGCGCTGGCCCCGGCATACACGGTGCGCACCGAGATCACGGGCGGGTCAATCTTCGGATATTCGCGCACCGATAAGCGCGTGAAGGCGATGATACCAACCAGGATGATGACCAAACTCATTACTGTGGCAAGCACCGGACGGCGGACAGAGATATCAGGTAAAAACATATTTGTGCTGGATTTAACTGCGTGGGGGCGCGGTGCTGATGTTGACCGGCGCGCCATCTTTAATACGTAGCTGGCCATCGGTGACAACCACATCGCCGGGGGCGACCCCCTTCAATAGTTGTACCTCGCCGGGGCGGCGCATACCCAACTCAACTTTGGTGAAGGCTACTTTACCGTTAACCACTTTGAAGACGAAAAAATTCTGGCCGCGCGGCACGATTGCTTGCTCCGGCACGGTGACAGCGTTTTCGCGCATGCCCAAAAGCAGCGCGACACGCGCGAACATGCCGGGTTTCAAACGTGCCTTCGGGTTCGGGACGTGGGCGCGCAGCAAGACGGTGCGCGTCTGCTCGTCCACTGCCGGTTCGATGGCAAAAATCTCGCCGTCGAATGATTCTTGCGGAAAGGCATCGACATTGATTACGATTGCTTGGCCCGGTTTTATGCGCCCCGCGAACATTTCTGGTACGCGAAAATCCACTTTTAGCCTACCCACGCCTTCTAGTCGTGCGATGTCTTGACCCTTATTGATGTACGCGCCGACGCTGACCTGACGCACGCCAACCACCCCCGGAAACGGCGCGCGGATCAGTGTCTTGTCGAGGCGCGCCTGTATCTCGGCGGTGCGCGCGACGCTTTGATTTAAGTGCTCACGCGCTTCATCCAGCGCTTGGCCGCTGATAAAATTTTTGCCGAATAGCTCCTCCGCGCGCGCGAGGCGGGTTTGGTTTAGGGTGCTATCGGCTTGCGCCGCTTTGAGTTGCGCCTCGGTTTCGGCAGCGTTTAATGAAATCAGTTTCGCGCCCAGCGCCACAGGTTCGCCTTCACGGAAATAAATGTGCGTGATGCGTCCATCCACCTCGGAGCGAATCGTGATGGATTCGTTGGCGAGCAAGGTGCCGATTGCGCTGACGTCCTCGCGCATCGCGGCAGATTTCGCTTCCGCCACGCGTACCGTCATGGCGGGCGGTGCGCCACTACCCGATCCGGGGGCGGTTTTGCCCTTAGCTGGGCCGATGATGCTTGCTTGGCGTAACCCTATCCCACCGCCGATGAGAACACTTGCGGCAACGATGGCGATTAGAATTTTTTTAGGTAAGGGGTTCAAGCGGCGATACCGATTTGTGGAGATACAGCATTTTACCGATTGCAGAGGCGGAGATTAAAGAAAATAATTCCATATCGCTTTTTAAATCCCACCGCACTTCGATGCGCTGCAAATTTTGGCTAAGCTATGACGATAATAAACTACCGTGGCCGCTTCGCACCTTCCCCCTCTGGCCCGCTCCACTTTGGTTCGCTGATTACTGCGCTGGGTAGTTATCTCGACGCCAAAGCGCAGGGCGGAGAATGGTGTTTACGCATTGATGATCTTGACCCGCCACGCGTCGCGCCGGGCGCTAGCGATGCGATCCTGCGCGCACTGGAGGCCTATGGTTTGGCGTGGGATGGCGCGGTGCAGTATCAGCACCATCGCAGTGATGTCTATAGAGCGGCGCTGGCCGAGTTGCAGCGTTTGGGTCAAGTGTATGCCTGCACATGCAGTCGGCGCGAGATAGCCGATTCGCGTATTGGTGGTGCTGGCACGCCAATTTATCCAGGTACTTGCCGAGCCGGGCAGGGGGCGGGCCGGGCGGCGGGCGCGCAGCGTGTGAAGACGCAAGGTGTTCAGGTTGCGTTTGATGACCGCTTGCAGGGAATGGTTAGTCTAAACCTGGAAAGCGAGGCAGGAGACTTCATCGTACAGCGCGCGGATGGCTTATTTGCTTATCAATTGGCCGCAGTGGTGGACGATGCTGCGCTGGGCATAACCGACATCGTGCGCGGGGCGGATTTACTTGATTCCTCCCTGCGCCAAGTGTACTTGCAGCGTTTGCTCGGTCTGCCATTGCTGCGCTATTTGCATCTGCCGGTGGCGGTCAATGCCTTGGGAGAAAAGCTGTCCAAACAAACGTTGGCACCGCCGCTGGATATTGTGCATCCTCAGCCGATCTTGATTAGGGCCTTGGGCTTTCTCAATCACTCGCCGCCGCTCCCCCTAAAAGACGCTAAAACAGCTGAAATTCTGGCGTGGGCGGTGCAAAACTGGTCACTCGCCCGGCTATCCCCAGTCCGTAGTTTGGAACCGCAAATTTAGACAAGGGTAATGAACCAAGCGTAACTGGTGTAGTACCTGAAAAAGCCTATTCTGGGAGCGTACTCAAACCAGGGGCAACATCATGATTAACGCCTTTAACTTCTTGCTTATTTCGATCGTCCTGTTTTCGCTAGCGCTGGCGTAAGCGATCATGTAGCACGGGTGTCGCAGGACGCGCAACCCGTGCTACATTTCAACCTATGGATGCACATAGGCCCCCCTCTCAGGACAACGATACCCTTACCCGTTTTATGTTCGAACGCGCAGAAGTGCGCGGCGAGATGGTGCGACTCCACGCCACTTGGCGCGAGGTGTTGTCGCGGCATGACTACCCCGAGCCGGTTAAAAAGCTGTTGGGTGAGATGATGGCCGCGTGTGCCTTGCTCGCCGCCACGCTCAAATTTGAAGGCGCGCTGATTATGCAAATGCAAGGCAGCGGCCCGGTAACTTTGTTGGTGGTGGAATGCGATAGCGAATATCACCTGCGCGCCACCGCTAAATGGCGCGATGAGCTGGTGGATGATGATGTACGCACCTTGCTTGGCGACGGCAAATTTGTCATCACCATCGACCCTAAAACCGGCGGCCAAGCGTATCAAAGCATCGTCGCCCTCGAAGGCGCAACGGTCGCCGACGTGTTGGGGCATTACATGCGGCACTCGGAGCAACTAGAAACCCGGCTCTGGCTCGCGGCAGACGGGCAACAAGCCTGTGGCCTGCTCTTGCAGCGCTTGCCAGAAAAAACCAGTGAGGACGAAGACGCCTGGAACCGTGCGCTCAATCTCGCCGGCACACTAAGTCCTCGTGAGTTATTGACCTTGCCAGCACGTGAAGTGATGCATCGCTTATTTCATGAAGAAGATTTACGCTTATTTGAACCGCAGCCCGTATCGTTTCGCTGCACCTGTTCGCGCGAGCGCGTGACAGCGATGCTGCGCATGCTGGGCTTGGATGAAGTGCGCTCGATTCTGGATGAGCAAGGCCGGATTGATGTCGATTGCGAGTTTTGCAACCAGCACTACGCGTTTGATCCCGTGGATGCCGAGCAGATTTTTGCGGCCGAGGTCTTAACGCAGGCGGGAAAGACGCGGCATTAGCGTTATTTGATTGCGCGCATCGCGGCAGCGATCATGAAGCGATGTGGCGAATCGGTCGGGTCGCAGCGGATAACTTCTATCTTTGCCTTGAGTGGTGTGATGATCGAACCCTCGGGGGGCAGTAGCGTGACTGTCGCTTCTTCCGCTGCCGCCAGTTGCACCGGACAGTCGAACAAAATGCCATCCACGCTCAAATCGTGCGCCAAGCCTAAAAACTCGCGCGCATCCCCCAATAGAATTTGCACCGGGCAATTAACCGGAATTCTGCGTCCTGAACGTTTTTCCCAACCAAGCGTCATGTCATGTCACCTTGTGCCCTCGCTGCGAGAGGCGTGTATAAGATGGAGGATACGCTATACTTTTTTCATTTTTTTAGGAAGTTATTTTGAAGCTCGCATTATTTGATTTGGACAATACCTTACTTTCTGGCGACAGCGATTTTGAGTGGGCGCAGTTTTTGATTGCACAGGGCGTGCTGGATCGCGAGGCTTACGAGGCACGCAATCTGGCTTTTTACGAACAGTACAAAGCGGGCACGTTGGATATTCATGTCTTTCTTGATTTTCAATTAAAGCCTTTGTCGCGCCATCCGCGCAGCCAGTTGGATGCCTGGCATG
>JAYVBU010000008.1:0-4727 GCA_043750335.1 Betaproteobacteria bacterium
AGGGGGCGCATGGATAGCGCAATACCTGACGACAGTGGCCCCATTACCGACCACCCCTTTTGAATTCAACGTCAAATCTGGCACCACCATGAAGGGCGTGGCGCAGCAACTATCGCGCGAAGGCATCGTCGCCCAGCCCTTAGTCTTTACTTGGGTAGCGCGCTTATCCGGCAAGGGCACAGCCTTGAAAGCGGGAAACTACGTCTTGGATACTGCACTGACACCGCTTGCGCTGTTGAAAAAAATCGCGCAAGGCGATGTCACTCAAAGCGAGGTGATATTCATCGAAGGCTGGTCCTTTCAGCAAATGCGCCAAGCCTTGGATCGCGCACCGGGCCTGCGTCATGAAACGCAAAACCTTCGTGCGGACGAAATCATGGCCGCACTCGGCTTCCCCAATCAACATCCTGAAGGACGTTTTTTTCCTGACACGTATTTTTTCAGTAGCGGCATGAGCGATTTAGCACTCCTGGCCCGCGCCCACAAACTGATGCAAGCTCAACTCGATATCGCATGGCGTGAGCGCGCGCCGAATCTACCCTACACCACGCCAGATGAAGTGCTGGTCATGGCATCTATCGTAGAAAAGGAAACCGGCCAGGCCAGTGAGCGCCCGATGATCGCCGGGGTATTTATCCACCGTCTGCGAATCGGCATGCTGTTGCAAACCGACCCCACCGTCATCTATGGCCTGGGCGAGTCCTTCGACGGCAATCTTCGACGGCGCGACTTGCTCGCCGATACGCCCTACAATACCTATACCCGCGCTGGCCTGCCGCCAAGCCCCATTGCCATGCCCGGTTTAGGTGCCTTGCAAGCGGCAGTGCACCCGGCAGAAACCAAGGCTTTATACTTCGTTGCGCGGGGCAATGGCTTGCACCAATTTTCAACCACACTGGCTCAGCACAACGACGCCGTAAATCGCTATCAGAGACATCAGAAATAATATGGCGCACGGAAAATTTATCACCCTAGAAGGCATCGACGGCGCGGGCAAGAGCACACACCTGTCCTTTATCGCTGAACGCATACGCGCAGCAGGGCAACAAGTAATCGTCACGCGCGAACCGGGCGGCACACCCCTGGGCGAGATGCTGCGCGACCTCGTCCTATCGCAAAAAATGCACATCGAGACAGAAACCTTAGTCATGTTCGCCTCGCGCCGCGAGCATATTGAAAAAGTCATCCTGCCTGCCTTAGAAAAAGGCATCTGGGTACTCTCAGACCGTTTCACCGACGCCACCTTTGCCTATCAGGGCGGCGGACGCGGCATCCCCGCCGAACGTTTGCACATCTTAGAAAACTGGGTTCAAAATGGCTTGCAGCCTGATCTCACCTTACTCTTCGACGTGCCACTTGAAATCAGCCGCGAACGACTGTCGAGCAATATGTCACTCGACCGTTTCGAGCAAGAAAAACAAGACTTTTTCGCACGCGTACGCCAAGCTTACCTTGATCGAGCTGCTGCTTTCCCACAGCGCATCCACGTAATCAATAGCAGCCGCTCCATCGCCGAAATTCAAGCCGAGTTAAGCCCACTATTAGAAAGATTGGCATGACCCACCCCTGGCTCGCGCCCCTATGGGGACGACTGCGCGCACAACCAGAGCGCATGCCTCACGCTTTGCTACTCGAAGGCCCGCGCGGCATCGGCAAACGCGATTTCGCACTGAGCTTAGCCCACGCCTTATTGTGTGAAACCCCAAGCCCACACGGCCAAGCCTGCGGCCAATGCCCTGCTTGCCATTGGCTTGCCCAAGACAGCCATCCAGATTTTCGTCTGCTCGAACCCATCACCGATGAAGAAAAAGGCGAGGAAGAAGGCCCACCCACACGCAAGCGGCGCGAAATTAACATTGCCCAAGTACGTTCCCTGGCGGATTTCATCAACCTCTCCAGCCATCGAGCAGGGGGCAGGGTCGTCGTGATTCACCCAGCCGAGACATTAAATCCTGCCGCCTCCAACGCGCTACTAAAAACCTTGGAAGAGCCCAGCCCCAACACCCATTTTTTACTGGTGTCGCACCAAGCAAATTTTTTATTGCCCACCATCAAAAGCCGTAGCCACCGCATCAGCATGCCGCAGCCCACCCCAACCCAGGCCGCTACCTGGCTAAAAGATCAGGGCATCAAAGAAGCCGAATTGTGCCTAGCCCTGGCGGGCGGCGCCCCCTTACTGGCACGAGAATTAGCCGATGCCGACTACTTAAAAGAGCGGCGCTTTTTTCTCAGTGCCCTGCAAACGCCGAAACAACTCAACTGGCTGTCCCTGGCCGAACAGGGTGCAAAAGCCGATATGGCCGCACGATTTGATTGGTTACAAAAATGGCTCTACGATCTAATTAGTAGCCGCCTCGCCCAACAGGTGCGCTATAACCTCGATTTTGCCCCCGGCTTGCAGGATTTAGCTTCACGGGTTAACTTATCCCGCGTACAAGAATTTTCACGCGAATTAGCGCAGATCAAGCGACGCTTGCAGCACCCCTTGAACCCGCAGCTACTCCTAGAGAGTGTGCTGCTCAGTTACCTAACAGCGGTGAACTAGCCATGGCAGACGAATCGCTCAAACCAACCCCATCGGGCGTAGCCCGCCCCGGCGTACTGTCGCTCAGCATCAAAGAAAAATCTGCGCTCTATGCCGCCTACATGCCCTACCTAAAATACGGTGGAATTTTTATCCCAACCAACAAAGTGTATCGCCTGGGGGATGAAGTATTCATGCTGCTCACACTCATGACCGACCCGAATAAACTGCCCGTAGCAGGGCGCGTTGTCTGGATCACCCCAGCCGGCGCACAAGGCGGCAAGACACAAGGCATCGGCGTAGAATTTGCCGCCAACGAAAGCGGCGCCGCCGCACGTCATAAAATCGAAGGCTTGCTAGGCGGCTCACTGAAATCGACCCGACCCACGCATACGATGTAGTGAGCGCATTCCGTGTGAGAAATAGCGGGGATAGAAGGCAAGCCCCCCTGTGTCAGACTTGTTGTCGCCTCGATAGGTTGTTTTACTTAACGGGGGCGCAGAGGAAATCAAGTGGCCAGATACAGAATCGGAAATCAGGGATTCTTTTACGAAAACTTGCAAATGAGAATGGTTCCTATTATCATGTAAACCATGAATCATCCGAACCCGGTAAAAACTTTGCCCCTTCCCCTAAACGCCGTGGTACGCGCCCAGGATTTGCTGGGCAGGGGTTCGGTGTTGGTGATTGAGAACGCGGGCGAGCGCTACCAGTTACGCTTAACCAAGAACGGTAAATTGATCCTCACGAAATAACCCGCAAGGGTGCCAGCCAGCCCGCGCAATCTCCGGGCAAGCCAGCCAAGTTTATTTTTTGACTGACTTGTTTAGGAGATTCCCTTGAAAAAACTTTTCCTCACCCTAGCCGCTTGCCTGATAGCGAGCCCACCTTCTGCCTATGCGGACGAAAGCCTCTTCGGCGCGCTCAAAGGCGCAGAAACGCTACCTGCGGGCGCGCTGGAACTCGTTCAGCATTTGACCCAGCGCTCCGACAAGGGGCAAGGAACCTACAGCGCCTTGGACTCGAAAACCGAGATCGAGTACGGCATTACTAACCGACTCACTGGCGCGGTATATCTCAAGGGGCAGTCCATCCATACCGAAGGACTACTCATCAACGGTTACATTCCCAAAGACGAAAAATACGGTCTGCGCGCCTCTGGCGTGGAGGCGTCACTCAAATACAATTTCCTTAGCCCAGCCAAGGACGCTATCGGTTTGGCCGGATATTTTTCCACGTCCTATTCCTGGCTTGATCCTCATTCCGGCCAGAACAAGAAGAAGCTCACATTCGAATCGCTTCTGCTAGCGCAAAAATATTTCCTCGACGGTGAGTTGATTTGGGTTGGCAATCTTGGCCTGGAAGCCACCCTAGCCAAACGTGGCGCAATTGCAAATCTGCCGGCGGATTTTGAGTGGCCCACTACTCCCGAGATGGAAATCGGTTTCATGGGCGGCACCGGCTTGTCTTACCGTGTCGCGCGAAATTGGTTCGTTAGCGGCGAAGTGCTTTATGAGACGGAATTCGAAACCGACGTCGGCCAGGAGCGATGGTCACTGCAAGCCGGCCCAAGCCTCCATTACGGTGGCAAAGATTGGTGGGGGACGCTGAGTTGGTTGCCGCAAATTCGCGGGGGTGGCGAAAAATATCCAAGCCAAACTAACGCCAATCTCCACTTGATAGAAAAAACCAAGCAGGAAATCCGTCTGAAAATTGGCTTCAACTTTTAGGGAAGGCCGCGCGATGAAAGCTCATGAATGGCTATTTATTCCCGCGCTCGTCATGCCGGCTGCGATCTGCAGCCCGGCTTTTGCCGCGCATTATCTCAGCGTAGAGCAGGCACAAAAGGCGCTTTTCCCCGAAGCCACGCACTTTGCCCCAACGAACGTAACGTTCACGCCGGAAATAAAACGCCAAGTCGAGCAGGCCAGCGGCGTGCGCGTGCGCAATGCAATGCAACCCGTCTGGCGCGCGGAGGCAGGCGGCAAAATGATCGGCTGGTTTGTACTCGATGAAGTGATCGGCAAGCATGAGCTGATTACCTACGCCGTCGCCTTAGGCGCCGATGGCGCGGTGCAAGGCGTAGATATCCTGGACTACCGCGAAACCCACGGCGCGGAGGTGAGAAACCCACGGTGGCGCGCTCAATTCACCGGCAAAAAACCCGGCGATGCGCTGCAATTGGATGAAGACATCAAAAACA
>JAYVBU010000009.1:0-4727 GCA_043750335.1 Betaproteobacteria bacterium
GGACTGATTGGCCCAGAACAGAGCGAGCGGCAATTTTGGATTTTTTTCGATCAGGCGACCATAGTAGTAGGTGTTGACGATGCCTACGTCACATTGGCCTGCGGCAATGGCTTCCATCATTTTGGTGTCATCGGGAAAGACGTCAGTCGCAAGATTAGCAATCCAACCATTCACGATTTTCTCGGTTTTTGCCTCGCCATGCTCGGCAATCATCATCGCTACTAGGGACTGGTTATAGACCTTCTTCGAGGTACGCAGACAAAGACGGCCCCTCCATTTTGGCAGAGCCAAGTCTTCATAGGTGGATAGATCGTCCGGCTTTAACTTTTGCGTGTTGTAAACGAGGGTACGGGCACGCACCGAGAGGCCAAACCACTGATTGTCTGGATCGCGCAAAGTGCTGGGAATGTTGTTCGTCAGGGTCTTGGATTGAACTGGTTTGAGTAGTCCTTCTTGCGCTGCTTGCCATAAATTACCTGCATCTACGGTTAATAACAGGTCGGCCGGCGTATTCACGCCCTCTATTTTCAAGCGTTGAAGCAGGGGGCCCTCTTTGTCAGTGATGAATTTGATTTGTACACCAGTTTCTTTGGTGTACGCGTCGAACAAGGGCTTAATAAGTTGCTCGTTGCGGGCGGAATAGACCACGACTTCATCGGCTTGCGACGTACTGACAAGGATGAAAAGCGAGAGGCATAAAAAGAATTTCGACATGATGGGCATGAGTAGCAATCCTGGTTTTTCGAAAAATAACGGGCCACCGGCCCATCTAATAAGTTCTGGGCTTTATCGTGACACAAACGCGAATGATTCGCAATACCGGAAGGATGAAGCGAACCCGAAAAACGGGAGAGGACTATTCGGACAAAGCGACGCGACGTGCTCCATTGAAGCGTTTCGACCAATATTTTTCGGTTAAATCGGAGACCATGACATCGCCGCTGGAGGAGCTGCTGGCGTGGATGAAGCGGTTATCGCCGAGATAAATCCCAACATGGGAAAAAGCTCGGCGCAAGGTGTTAAAAAACACTAGATCGCCTGGTTTAAGCTCTGTTTTGGCGACTTGTTCGCCATTTTGGCTCATCGCGCGTGCGCTGTGCGGCAAGGCCAAGCCAGCCGCTTCACGGAACACATAAGCGACAAAGCCGCTGCAATCAAAGCCGCTATCGGCGCTGCGTCCCCCATATTTGTACGCAGTGCCGTTCAAGCTGAGGGCGTAGAGCAGTAGTTCTTGGGATTTTTCGCCAGTCTGCGCTTGGGCTTCAGGTGAAACAGGCTCCGCCGTCGGTGATTCGGCGTGCACAAAACTGCTAAGGGCTAGCAAAATAGCGAAAAGAAGAGGGAAAATGAGTCGCATGCGTCGCATTTAAAAAGAATTTTCGGGCGATGTAAAGTGAAAACAATGACAGCAGGCTCACGTGAGGACGTATTCGGCTACACTTAAAGCTGATAGCAGTTCAGGAAGCACTGATACTCAACCCAGGAGAAAATCATGAGCGAAGACCAGAACGAGGCGATTAAAACTGAAGCGGCAACCACGGTGGAGCAGGGCCGAGACTTACGCACTCAAGTGCGGGATATTACATTGCGCGCCCTGTCACGCCGATCTTTATCCTTAGGCGAAGTAGGGGGTGTGGTGCGAGCAGTGACCGAAGGGGTGAGCTTGGGCCTGGATCGGCGCGGGGGCGAAATAAAAGACGCCGCGCGTGAGGCCTTGGGCGGTTTGGATGAGGCCCTGAAGAAATTGGCGGAAGTGACGCGCTCGACCATGCAGCAGGCAACCTCGCAAGGTAAGGCTTTCAAGACGGAAGATTTAAAGCCTGCTCTGGATGAAATGAAACGCCTGGAAGAAACCTTCCTCTCCACCCTTTCGCAAGTGACCCATGCTGCGGGTGGGCGCATTAAGGACGAGTTTCAATCTTTTCTCAGCCACAGCCGAAATGCCGGAACAGATTCGGGCCGCGTCATGGCGGATGCGGTAGCGGAATTCAACAAGCGATTTTTTTCTACCGTTAAAGAGGGAGTCAAGGATAGCGTCGGCGTAGCGGGCGATCTGAAGCAACGCTTGGGCGAAGTCGGCAGCGGCATCTTTTCTGGCATGGCTGACGCGCTGCACGAAAAAACCCGGCCCGACGATAACGAAAAGGTACATTAATTGCTGCTGGAGACCATTAGTCTGGTGCGGGACCTGCCGCGCCTGCATGAGATTTCTTCTGTTTTGATTCGTTATGGCGGCGGCGATTTGGTGCGCCGCCTGGGGGTGGGGGGCATTTTAGAACGCGCGGGTCGCGTTTTGCACTGGAAAGAGTCGGTCGAGATTGAGCACCTTGATCCCGCGCAGCGCTTTCGCCAAGCGTTGGAGGAGCTGGGGCCGACCTTCATCAAGCTCGGGCAAGTATTGGCCACGCGGGTGGATTTATTTCCGCCTAATTGGATTAGCGAGCTGGAAAAGCTGCAAACCAATGCGCCCGCCTTGCCCTTCGAGCAACTGCTGCCGCAAATCAAGGCGGCGCTCAAGGGCTTGGACCCGCATGTCGTTTTCGATCAACTGAACACCACGCCGCGCGCAGCGGCATCCATTGCTCAGGTGTATGAGGCGAGGCTGAAAGACGGCTCGCCGGTCATCATTAAAGTGCGACGCCCCGGCATCATTGCCAAGATCGAAGCCGATTTGCGCATCATGTCGCATATCGCGCGCTTGGTAGAGGTGGAGTTTCCCGAATCACGGCGCTATCAACCGGGCCAAGTTGTGCAGCAATTCGCTAAGTCTTTGCGGCGTGAGCTCGACCTTGCCGCCGAGGCGCGCAATATTCAGCGCTTTGGCGAACGCTTTGCCGACGACAAAACCGTGTTCATACCCAAAGTCTATTGGGATTTCACCAGCCAAACTATGAATGTGCAGGAGCGCATCGACGGCATCCCCGGCAATATGTTGCAAGAAGCAGATGCGGCGGGCTTGGATCGTAAACTGCTGGCCGAGCGCGGCGCCGATGTGGTGCTGCGCATGATCTTGTTGCATGGGCATTTCCACGCCGACCCGCATCCCGGAAATGTATTTTACCTGCCCGACAATCGCATTGCCTTAGTCGATTTCGGCATGACCGGGATGCTCACGCACGAGCGGCGCAATCAGATTGCCGACCTGCTGATCTCGGTGCTGACTAAAGATGAAATGGGCCTGTTGGATGTGTTGATGGAATGGACCGGGGACTCGGTCGTGAACGAATCTAAGCTCGCCTCGGATGTGATCGAGTTCGTGTTTAATTATTCCAGTGTGCATCTCAAGGACATTAGTTTCGGTAATTTGTTGAACGAGCTGACGGCCATGATCCGCGAACATCACCTGGTTATGCCGTCCGATTTAACGCTCCTGTTCAAAACGCTCATCACGCTCGAAGGCCTGGGTCGCCAGCTCAACCCGGATTTTGATATGGGTGAGCGGGTCGAGCCTTTCGTCCGAGAAGTGTTGCGCCTGCGTTATGCGCCCGACGCGATGCTTAAACGCGGCGCGCACAATATCAAAGATATGGTGTCGGTGCTCACCGGCTTGCCGCGCGATTTGGCGAAGTTTTTCAAGGAGCTGCGCCGGGGTCGGGTACGGATTGATATCGACATCAAGCGTTTGGAGCGGTTCGGGCATCAACTCGATCGCACCACCAATCGTTTGACCATCGGCATCATGACGGCATCGCTGGTGATCGGCTCGTCCATTGTGATGACGATCCCGGCGGGGCCGAAGATTTTTGGCATGCCGTTTTTAGGATTTCTCGGATTTTTGATCGCGGTGGTGAATAGTATTTGGATTGTGTTTTCGATTTGGCGCTCGGGGAAGGAATAGGTGCAAGAGGCAGGAATTTTAAATTCAATTTGCCACAGAGGTCACAGAGAACACAGAGTAAAACGATGGATGTGCCGGAATCCGGTTTGAACCAAGAAGTGCGCCAAGCTCTCCTGCTTCTGTAGAGCTTTTCTCTGTGATCTCTGTGGCAAAAAGTTTTTAAACAGCGATGGGCGTAACCAAACTATGCAGCGACTCCTTATTTCATTATGGCTAGTGAGCATTGGCACACTGGCCTTCGCACAGGACGGCATCGAAGTTATCGTGCTCAAGTACCGCACAGCCGAGCAGTTGATTCCTATCGTGCAACCCTTGGTCGGCAAGGAGGGCGCAGTGACGGGGATGCAGAACAAGCTGATCGTGCGTGCGAGCGCGTCGCGCATGAAGGACGTGAAAAATGTCATCGCTGGCCTAGACACGCAGCCACGCAAATTGATGATAACGGTACGTCAAAATGCAGCGCGCGATGCCTTGGAGCAGGAGGCGAGTGTGTATGGCACGGCGGGTAGTAATCAGGGTCGGGTCACTTTGCCAGAGACAGTGACTGAGGGTGGGATAAAGGTTGAAGCGGGCGGCGGGCGTAATCGTATCGGCGGTAAGATTGTCTCGACGCGTGATATTGAAGACAGTCGCGATACGCAACGCATTCAAGTGCTGGAGGGAAATCCCGCTTTTATTCGAGCAGGGCAATCCGTGCCTTATACCACGCAGACCATTATCCAAAACGGGCGACAACTTACGGTGACCGAGGGGACGACTTATCGCGATGTGACAAGCGGCTTTTACGTGTTGCCGCGCATTAACGGCGATCAAGTGACTTTGGAAATTAACCCGCAGCGTAATACGGTTGGTAGTAGCGGTTCGATTACTATTCAGCAGGCAGCAACGA
>JAYVBU010000010.1:0-21266 GCA_043750335.1 Betaproteobacteria bacterium
ATTTTGAAGTTCTCAATCCAGGGCGCGAGCTCCACAAACTGCATGCCGGGACTGACAAGATCGAATTGGGTATAAAGCGGTATCGAGACCAGAAAGCCCAGCACCGCACCGATCAGCGCCAGCCAGCGCGCGGCGCAAGCGTTGCGGTCTCCGGTGACAAGCACGGCCACGCCGAAAAAAATCGGCAACCAGATGACCAGACTTAAAAGCGGCATTCCAAAGAGCATATTTTTCCTATTTTTTTAGCGCTCAAACTTTTACAAACCAAGTAATCAGCACGAATACGCCAATCAACATCGCAAATGCATAGTGATAAATGTAGCCCGACTGGAATTGACGTACTACGCCCGATATGCGGCCAATCAATTTGGCAGTGCCATTCACCAGCCAGCCGTCGATCACGCGCTCGTCACCGTGCTTCCACAGGCCACTGCCAATACGACGTGCGCCTCCGGCAAAAAACCACTCATTAAACCGATCACAGCCATATTTCTGATCGAGGATGGTATAGATAAGCGAAAAACGTGCGGCGATCTTGGCGGGTATTTCTGTGAACACCATATACAGAAGATAAGCGGTTACCACGCCACCCAACGCCAGCCAGAACGGCAACGTGTGGAAGGAATGCAAAGCCATCTCGTACGCGCCATGGAATTCTGCTGCCAATTCTTTCATCGCGTGATGCTGTTCGTTAACCTGGATTGCGCTACCGAACCAATTACCGTCAATGATGGGCGCTACCGTCAAATACCCAATGCCAAACGACGGAATCATGAGCAACACCAAAGGCAACCACACGACCCATGGCGTTTCGTGCGGCTTATCGCCGTGGCCATGTGCATCGTCGTGATGGCCATGCGCCTCATCGTGCACGGGGAAACGCTCTTTGCCGTGAAACACCAGGAAATACATGCGAAAAGAATAGAAGGCGGTCACAAACACGCCCGCTACCACCGCGAAATAGGCAAAGCCAGAACCCGGCAAATGCGAAGTACCCACGGCTTCAATAATCGAATCTTTAGAATAGAAGCCGGATAAGAAAGGGGTGCCGATCAGCGCCAGCGAACCGATGAGCGAAGTAAACCAAGTGATCGGCATATATTTACGCAGACCACCCATATAGCGAATATCTTGCTGGTGATGCATGCCGATAATGACCGAGCCCGCCGCCAAGAACAGCAGCGCTTTAAAGAAAGCATGGGTCATCAGATGAAAGATCGCGACAGAATAAGCGGACGCACCCAGCGCCACGGTCATATAACCCAATTGCGATAAGGTAGAGTAGGCCACCACGCGCTTGATGTCGTTTTGAATAATGCCTAAAAAGCCCATGAATAATGCTGTAATCGCACCGATCACCAGCACGAAAGACAAAGCAGTATCAGATAGCTCGAATAGCGGCGACATACGCGCCACCATGAAAATACCGGCAGTCACCATAGTCGCCGCGTGAATCAGTGCGGAAATTGGCGTTGGGCCTTCCATCGAATCCGGCAGCCACACATGCAAAGGAAACTGCGCCGATTTGCCCATGGCCCCGATAAAAAGCAGGATACAAATCACCGTGATGAGCGACCATTCCTGCCCCGGAATCAGATGAATCGTTTGACTGGCCAACTCATTGGCTTTGCCAAAGACCTGGGCGTAGTCGAGCGATCCGGTATAAGCCAACACCAAGCCAATACCGAGCAAGAAGCCAAAATCGCCGACGCGATTGACCAGAAACGCTTTCAAGTTGGCGTAGATGGCGGTCGGCTTGGTGTACCAAAAGCCAATCAGCAGATACGACACCAAGCCCACGGCCTCCCAGCCAAAGAACAATTGCACGAAATTGTTCGACATCACCAGCATCAGCATGGAGAAGGTAAACAGGGAGATGTAACTGAAGAAGCGCTGGTAACCCGCATCTTCACGCATATAACCGATGGTGTAGATATGCACCATGAGCGAGACGAAAGTCACAACCATCATCATCATGGCGGATAGCTTGTCGATCAAGAAACCAATCTCGAAACTCATGCCGCCGCTGGTGAGCCAAGTATAAATCGCGCCATTGAAGGTGTGTCCAAGCTGCACGTCTTGAAATACTTGATACGAGGCTAGGCAAGAAATAGCTACGCCTAGAATCGTGATGCGGTGCGACCAAGTGCGACCGATTAACCAGCCGAACAAACCCGCGATCACCGCACCCAGCAGTGGTGCAAGCGGCACGATCAGATACAAGGTTTGCATGTCGATCATCTTCATTTCCGCTTAGCCTTTGAGGTGATCGAGATCATCGACGTTGATGGTATGCAGATTACGAAACAGCACCACCAGAATCGCGAGACCAATGGCAGATTCAGCGGCAGCCACCGTCAGGATAAAAAACACGAATACCTGCCCCGCCATATCGCCCAGGTAATGCGCGAAGGCAACGAAATTCATATTCACCGCGAGCAACATGAGTTCAATCGCCATCAGCAAAATAATGACGTTCTTGCGGTTGAGAAATATCCCCAGCACGCTGATAGCAAACAAGATGCCGCTGAGGATCAGATAATGAGATAAGGAAATCACGCTTTATTCGCCTTTATTTCGCGTCTTCAGTGGGTTTTTCGCGGGCCGAATTGTCCGCCGCCATGGATACCAAACGAACACGATCCTCGCGTTTCACCCGCACTTGCTCAGCCGGATTCTGGTACTTGGTATTTTTGCGCCGCCGCATGGTGAGCGCGATCGCCGCGACAATCGCCACCAACAAAATCACGGCGGCGATCTCAAACGGGTAAACATACTCTGTGTAGAGCAGACGCCCCAATTCCTTCGTGTTGCTGTAATCGGCGGCACGCGCTGTCGGAGCGGGCATTTGCTTCAAACCAAAATGCTTTCCACCCAACACCACCACCATCTCCAACACCATCAGCACGGAGACGATTCCCGCCAGTGGTAGATAATCCCAGAAGCCTTCGCGAAGCTTGTCGAGATTGATGTCCAGCATCATGACCACAAACAAAAACAGCACCATCACCGCACCCACGTACACCAACACCAGCGTAATGGCGAGAAACTCCGCTTCCAGCAGCAGCCACAAGCCTGCTGCGGTAAAGAAAGCCAGCACCAGGAACAGCGCCGCATGCACCGGATTGCGCGCGGTGATTACGCGCATCCCCGCGAACAGCAGGATGGCTGAGAAGAGGTAGAAAACGGTGGCTTCGAAATTCATATCTATTTAACAACCTGTTTGCCACAGAGGGCACAGAGAACACAGAGGTAAAACCGCTGCACCCTCTCTGTGACCTCTGTGTTCTCTGTGGCCAAAATTATCGGTATTGCGCATCATCTGCCCGATCCTGAGCAATTTTCTCTTCGTACTTATCCCCGACCGCCAAGAGCATCGGTTTGGTGTAATACAAATCGCCGCGTTTTTCGCCGTGGTATTCGAAGATGCGCGTTTCTACGATGGAGTCCACCGGGCACGACTCTTCGCAAAAACCGCAGAAAATGCATTTGGTTAAATCAATGTCGTAGCGCGTGGTGCGGCGTGTGCCATCGTCGCGCTGTTCGGATTCGATGGTAATCGCCAGCGCCGGGCAGACCGCTTCACACAGCTTGCAGGCGATACAACGCTCTTCGCCATTGGGGTAGCGGCGCAGGGCATGCAGACCACGAAAGCGTGGACTCATCGGCGTTTTTTCGTCCGGAAACTGCACCGTAATTTTACGCGCGAACAAATGGCGCCCGGTCAGCTGCATGCCTTTTAGCAACTCAAGCAGCAGGAAACTACCGAAAAAATCTTTTAAGCGAGTCATCATCCTCGGGGCCTCAATGGAAGAGATAACCGTAGGGGGTTTGCATGGCCGCGCCGACCACCACGATCCAAATCAGGGTGATGGGGATAAATACTTTCCAGCCCAAGCGCATGATCTGATCGTAGCGATAGCGCGGGAACGTGGCGCGGAACCACAAGAACAAGAAAAGTACAAAACCGGTCTTGGCCAACAGCCAAGGCAAGCCATCAGGCAGGAAACCGACCGGCGACAACCACCCCCCCAGGAACATGACGGCTGTCAGCGTTGCCACCAAAATCATGTTGGCGTATTCCGCCAGGAAGAACACCGCGAAAGCCATACCCGAATATTCGACATGGAAGCCAGCTACGATCTCGGATTCACCTTCGGCCACATCGAACGGCGCACGGTTGGTTTCCGCCACGCCTGCAATCAGATAGACGATAAACAACGGGAACAGCGGCAGGAAGTACCAGTGCAAGATGCCGCCGGACTGGCCCTTCACGATTTCAACCAAATTTAAACTCTGCGCCGCCATCAACACGCCCACCAGCGCGAAACCCATTGCAATTTCATACGACACGATTTGCGCTGCGGAGCGCATGGCACCGAGAAAAGCATATTTAGAGTTGGATGCCCAACCCGCCACCACCACGCCATACACCCCCATTGAGGTGATCGCCATGATGTAGAGCAAACTCGCATCCACATTGGCCAACACCATCTCGGCGGTGAACGGCATGACCGCCCACGCGGCAAGTGCGGGGCCTAACACTAAAATCGGAGCAAGCAAGAACAAAAACTTATTCGCGCCACTGGGGATGATGATTTCCTTGAACATCAGCTTCAGGGCATCGGCTATCGGTTGCAACCACCCCTTAGGGCCGACGCGGTTAGGGCCGATGCGAATCTGCATATAGCCGATGATCTTGCGCTCGGCGTACGTCAAATAGGCTACGCACAACATCAGCGGCAAGGTGATCGAAACGATCAACAACATGGTCTTCACGAACGTGAAAATCTGCGTTCCCCACAGTGGGCCGAACAGGTCTTGATAGTAAGGAAGGAAAAAGTCCATCATGCGCGTGTCACCGTAATGGCATCGAACATACCGCCGAGCCCGGCGGTCAGGGGATGCGCCGCCGCGACGCGCACGCAGTTATCCGGCAAACGATCATCAAGCACTATTGGCAATTGCGTTTGTCCGCTCCCTTGCTTGAGCAAAACCATTTCGCCTTCATTCAAACCGAGGCTTTTAATCAACCCCGCATTCGCCCACGCGCGCGGCGCGCACGCATCTTTGGCGGCTTGCAATGCCGGGGCGCGACGCACGATGGCATCGGCTTGGTAAATCGGGACTTCGCCAATGCGTTCAATCCCACTAGCGTTAATATTCGCTTCACTTACGACTGATTGTTTTAGCGCATTGCTAAGCATGCTGGCAACGTCTGCCTCGCCACCGACGAGCAGCTCGCCACGTACGTCTTCCGTACTATTGTATTCAAACCCGGGGAGATGCAGCAGGTTGCCCAGTACACGCAGCACCTTCCATGCGGGACGGGTTTCTCCCTTGGGCTTCACCACCGCATTGAAAGATTGTGCGCGACCTTCCGTGTTGATATAGGTGCCTGAGGTTTCGGCAAAGGGTGCAATCGGCAACATCACGTCAGCGTAATCAGTCGCCAAATGTTTGAACGCAGACATCACCACCACCATCTCCGCTGCCATCATGGCGTTCATCGCTTGTTGTGCGTCGTAACTATCCAGTTCGGCTTCTACGTTCAGCAAGAGATAGGCTTTAAGCGGCTGCGCTAACATCTGCGCCGCATTGTAGCCAGCACCTTTGGGCCATGCTCCCGCAACATAAGCACCGACGCTATTCGCCGCTTCACCCAGGAAACCGAATTTCGCGCCTACCACGCGTGCCAATTCTAGCCCGAGGCTATGTATGGTCGCGGCTTGGGGCGAATGTTGGGCCAGATTACCCAGCAAAATTGTGGCTTTTTTTCCGGCACATAAGCTGGCTGCAATCGCTTGCGCGGTGGGGCTGGGCGTCACGAGCACCAAGGCCTCGCCCAGCTCTATACCCTTTTGCTGCGCTGCGGCTTTCACCACCTGCGCCAAGGTATTGGCCAGCGCACTCGGCGCGACGATGGCTTTGTGGGTGACGGGACACAGTAGATCGTCATCGACCGGGTTGATTAAATTCAGCTTGCCGCCGCGCTTCACCGCTTGGCGCACACGGTGCGCGAGCAGCGGTTGTTCCTTGCGTAGCGTACTGCCGACGATCAATAGGGTATCTGCTTCGCTTATGGATTCGACCGATTGCCCGAGCCAAGGCGCGCCGTTCAATTGCGCGTCGGCGCTAAAATCGGATTGGCGCAGGCGATGATCGACGTTGCCACTGCCGAGTGCGCGCGTCATTTTTTGCAGCAAAAATAATTCTTCCAGTGTGCTGTGCGGCGTGGCAAGCGCGCCGATTGCGTCCGCACCATGCTTGGCTTTGATATCGGTCAAGCCATTGGCGACATATTCCAGCGCGGTCTGCCAATCGGTTTCGCGCCACTGCCCACCTTGTTTCACCATGGGAACGGTCAAACGCTCGGTACTGTTCAATGCCTCATAAGAGAAGCGATCCCGATCCGCTATCCAGCATTCGTTCACCGCTTCATTTTCGTTTGGCAGCACACGCATCACGCGATCTTGTTTGATGTGCATGGACAAGTTGGCACCCAGGCCATCGTGAGGGCTGATCGACGGACGACGACTCAATTCCCAGGTGCGGGCGGTGTAGCGGAAAGGCTTCGAGGTCAACGCGCCAACCGGGCACAGGTCGATCATATTGCCGGAGATTTCCGAATCAACCGTCTGCGAGATAAACGGCATGATTTCGGAATGCTCGCCGCGCGCGGCTTGGCCCAATTCCATCACGCCGCCGATTTCCTGGCCAAAACGCACACAACGTGTGCAGTGAATGCAACGCGTCATATCGGTGGCGATGAGCGGGCCCAAATTTTTGTTTATTACCACGCGCTTTTCTTCGGTGTAGCGCGAGCTGCTGCCGCCGTAACCCACAGCCAAGTCTTGCAATTGGCACTCGCCACCTTGATCGCAAATCGGGCAGTCGAGCGGATGATTTATGAGCAAGAATTCCATCACACCTTCCTGCGCGCGACGGGCTTTATCCGAGCTGCTGGCCACCTTCATGCCATCGGTGACCGGCGTGGCACAGGCAGGCAGCGGCTTGGGAGCTTTCTCCACATCCACCAAACACATGCGGCAGTTCGCCGCAACCGACAGCTTGCGGTGATAGCAGAAACGCGGAATATAGATGCCAAGCATATCGGCGGCATCCATCACCGTACTGCCCTCTGGCACCTCTATTGGTCGGCCGTCGATTTCGATATGCAACATGCTAGTGACACCCGTCGATAGGACGCTTATGTTCGATATAGTGCTCGAACTCGTGGCGGAAATGTTTAATGAAGCTTTGCACCGGTGTCGCAGCCGCATCACCCAAGGCGCAAATGGTGCGACCACTAATGTTTTTGGACACATCGACCAATAGTGCTAAGTCTTCCATGCGCCCTTTGCCGTGCGCGATGCGTTGCACCACGCGATACAACCAACCCGTACCCTCGCGGCACGGTGTGCATTGACCGCAGGATTCTTCAAAATAGAAATACGACAGGCGTTCTAAAGCACGCACCATACATACCGTGTCATCCAGGATGATGACCGAGCCTGCGCCAAGCATGGAACCCGCCTTGGCGAGCGCATCGTAATCCATGGTGCAAGCCATCATCGTCTCTGCCGTCAACACGGGCACAGAGGAGCCACCCGGAATGCAGGCTTTCATCTTCCGTCCGTCGCGCATGCCACCGGCCATTTCCAGTAATTCGGGAAACGGTGTGCCAAGTGGAATTTCGTAATTGCCCGGCTTATTGATTTGGCCCGTAACGGAAAAAATCTTGGTGCCACCGTTGTTAGGCTTGCCGAGTTCTAAAAATTTCTGCCCACCATTACGCACAATGTAAGGAATGTTGGCGAAGGTTTCGGTGTTGTTTATCACCGTCGGGCGGCCATACAAACCGAAACTGGCCGGGAACGGCGGCTTGAAGCGTGGCTGACCTTTTTTGCCTTCAATCGATTCCAGCAAGGCCGTCTCTTCGCCGCAGATATAGGCGCCGAAACCGTGATGCGCGTACAACTCAAAGCTGAAATTGCTGCTCAGAATGTTTTGACCGAGATAACCCGCCGCACGCGCATCAATCAATGCATGCTCGAAGTGCTCGTACATATCCCAAATCTCGCCGTGGATATAGTTGTAGCCACGCTTCGCGCCCAGGGTGTAGCCGGCGATGATCATGCCTTCGATTACGCTGTGCGGGTTGTAGCGAAGGATATCGCGATCCTTGAATGTGCCGGGCTCGCCTTCGTCGCTATTGCAGACGATGTATTTATCGCCCTCGAAATGGCGTGGCAGAAAACTCCACTTGAGCCCGGTGGGGAAACCCGCGCCGCCACGCCCGCGCAGGCCGGAAGCTTTCACCTCGGCGATGATCGCTTCAGCGGTCATCTGTTCGGCCAGTATTTTCTTCAAAGCCTGATAGCCGCCGACGCGCTCGTAGTTGGCGAGCGTGCCGGGTTCGGGGTGATCCAAGGTATTGAGGATGACTTTTTCAGACATGCTTATTCCAACTCCGCCAGCAGTTGGTCGATTTTTTCCGGCGTCATGAAACTGCACATGCGGTGACTGTTCACGATCATCACCGGCGCATCGCCGCAAGCGCCCATGCACTCGCCCTCGATCAGCGTGAACTTGCCGTCTTCGGTGGTTTCGCCGTAATTAATTTCGAGCTTTTTCTTCAAATACTCGCCCACATCCTGCTGCCACGTCACACGGCATGGCAGGTTGGTGCAGATCACCAACTTATGCTTGCCGCGCTGCTGGGTGTTATACATATTGTAAAAAGTCGCCACTTCGTACGCCGCGATACGCGGCATACCCAGATAATCCGCCACGAATTGGATTGTCTCGCTAGCAAGCCAGCCTTTCTCCTGCTGCGCGATGCGCAAGGCCGACATCACCGCCGATTGCTTTTGATCGACCGGATATTTAGCGACTTCGCGGTCGATCTTGGTCAAGGATTCTACGGTCAGCGTCATCGATCAATTTCCCCAAACACAATATCTTGCGTACCGATAATCGCCACCACATCGGCGATCATATGGCCACGCGCCATTTCATCCAACGCTGCCAAATGCGCGAAACCTGGCGCGCGAATTTTCAGACGGTAGGGTTTATTAGCGCCATCCGACACCAAGTAAATGCCAAACTCGCCCTTGGGATGCTCGATAGCGGAATAGCATTCGCCAACAGGCACATGGAAGCCCTCAGTGAAGAGTTTGAAGTGATGAATCAACTCTTCCATATTGGTTTTCATATCCAAACGCGAGGGCGGTGCAATCTTGTGATTGTCGGTAATCACCGGGCCCGGATTGCTACGCAGCCATGCCACGCATTGTTTAATAATATTGTTGGATTGACGCATCTCTTCCATGCGCACCAGATAGCGGTCGTAACAATCGCCATTGACGCCGACCGGAATATCAAACGCCATGCGGTCGTACACTTCATACGGCTGCTTCTTGCGTAGGTCCCACGCAACCCCCGAGCCGCGCAGCATGGGGCCCGTAAAACCCAAGGCCTGCGCGCGTTCCGGTGTTACCACGCCGATGCCGACCAAGCGCTGCTTCCAAATACGGTTGTCGGTGAGCAAGGTTTCGTACTCATCTACATAAGTTGGAAAACGTTTGGTGAAATCGTCGATGAAATCCAAGAGCGAGCCTTGGCGATTTTCATTCATCTTGCCGATCTCGCGCGCATTGTGAATTTTCGATGCCTGATACTGCGGCATCTGATCCGGCAAATCGCGATACACGCCGCCCGGGCGGTAATACGCTGCATGCAAGCGCGCACCAGAAGCCGCTTCATAACAATCCATCAAATCTTCACGCTCGCGGAAAGCGTAGAGAAACACCGTCATCGCGCCGACGTCGAGTGCGTGCGCGCCAAGCCATAGCAAATGGTTCAACAAGCGGGTGATCTCGTCGAACATCACGCGAATGTATTGCGCGCGCTCCGGCACGTCGAGTTGCAGCAGCTTCTCGATCGCCATCACATAGGCGTGCTCGTTGCACATCATGGACACGTAATCGAGTCGATCCATGTAGGGGATGGATTGAATGAAGGTCTTATTCTCGGCAAGCTTTTCTGTAGCGCGGTGCAACAAGCCAATGTGCGGATCGGCGCGCTCGATCACCTCACCATCCAACTCCAACACCAGGCGCAGCACACCATGCGCGGCAGGATGTTGCGGGCCAAAGTTCAATGTGTAATTTCGTATTTCAGCCATTGAAAGAGCCTTCCCGAATTGTGCGCGGGACAATTTCACGTTCTTCTATTGAAACCGGCTGATAAATCACGCGCTTTTGGTCCGGGTCATAACGCATTTCAACATAGCCGGTCAGCGGAAAATCCTTGCGGAAAGGATGACCGACAAAACCATAATCGGTGAGAATGCGCCGCAAATCAGGGTGGCCTTCAAAGATGAGGCCGTAGAGATCAAACGCCTCGCGCTCAAACCAGTTGGCGGCCGGCCACAATTCGATCACTGAATCCACCACGGGGAAATCATCCTCTTCAGCAAAGACGCGCACGCGAATCCGCTGATTTTTGCTCACGGACAATAAGTGATATACAGCGGCAAAGCGCTTGCCGCGCCAGATGCCATCGCCATAGCTTTGATAATCCACGCCACAGACATCAATCAACTGCTCGAAACGCAAATCATAGTCATCGCGTAGCAGCTTCATGACTGACAACATTTCGGTGCGTGGAATAACGAGCGTCAACTCCCCGACATGCGCTTGCAATGTGAAATCGACACCATCGAGCAGCGTGTCGAGGCGATCAGAAATGGCTTGCAGCTTAGCGTTCATGCGGGGCTTTAGGGTTAACGTGCAATGGTGTTAGTGCGTTTGATCTTGTTCTGCAACTGCACCAAGCCGTAGAGAAGGGCTTCAGCCGTCGGCGGACAGCCCGGCACATACACATCGACCGGGACGATGCGGTCGCACCCGCGCACGACAGAATAGGAATAGTGGTAATAGCCCCCACCATTGGCGCACGAGCCCATCGACAACACCCAACGCGGTTCGGCCATCTGGTCATAGACCTTGCGTAAGGCTGGTGCCATTTTGTTGCACAGCGTCCCCGCCACAATCATCAAATCAGATTGGCGTGGGCTGGGGCGAAACACGATACCGAAACGATCCAGATCGTAACGTGATGCACCCGCTTGCATCATTTCAACCGCACAACAAGCCAAGCCAAAAGTCATGGGCCATAAGGAGCCAGTCCGGGTCCAATTAACCACAGAGTCCACCGTAGTCGTGACAAAGCCTTTTTCGAAGATGCCTTCTATTCCCATTCCAAGGCCCCCTTCTTCCATTCGTAGATGAAGCCGACAACCAGGATACTGAGAAAAATCATCATGGCGACAAAGCCGAACAGACCGATCTCTTCTAGCACCACAGCCCAGGGAAAAAGGAAGGCAATTTCTAAATCGAATAGGATGAATAAAATCGCGACGAGGTAGTAACGCACATCGAACTTCATGCGCGCATCTTCAAATGCTTCAAAACCGCATTCATAGGGGGAAAGTTTTGCGCTGTCCGGGCGATGAGGGGCAAGTAAGAACCCCATGCCCATAGCAATGACGCCGACGGCTAAGCCGACGACGACGAACAGCAAAACAGGGAAATAATTCTCCAGCACTCTCCTCCACTCCCGGCCGGTTTTGAGGCCAGCACGTCAATTTGACTGTCGCATTTTGCGACTAGTGAGTTGTTATTTTGAGTGCTCAGTCTAGTTGCCATGGGAACTTTGTGTCAAGCTCCAGGCACTATATTTTATTATTGTAAATCATTAACTTATGCGATTATTTTCACTTATTCTCACATAATGTTCATTTATGGTGCCGACGGCGAGACTCGAACTCGCACGGCTTGCGCCACCGCCCCCTCAAGACGGCGTGTCTACCAATTCCACCACGTCGGCAAATATTTTAGGGCTATTAATTAGGGATATCTTTAGCCTTGGAACCACTGGGCGCTGCCGGTTGCTGCGGCGCGACAGGAACTTGCGTCTGTAGAGGCGCAACTTCTTTCACTGACAATTGCGAATGCTGTTTAGCGAAAGCAAAATAAGTCAGCCCCATACTCGTCAAGAAAAATACCGTCACCGCAACGGCTGTGGCGCGGCTCAAGAAATTAGCCGAACCCGATGCGCCAAACAGGCTACCGGACGAACCGCTGCCGAAGGCCGCCCCCATGTCCGCACCTTTACCATGCTGTAGCAACACCATGCCGATCACCGCCAGCGAAGCAATAATGTGCAAAATCCAAACAAAAGTTTCCATCATTCAGCCTTACGCAACCTGAGCGGCTGCTTTGCAAATTGAGACAAATTCGTTGGCATCCAGCGAAGCACCGCCAATCAAGCCACCGTCGATATCGGGCATCGAGAACAGTTCGACCGCATTAGATGCTTTCACACTGCCACCGTACAGAATCATAATATTTTCAGACAAGCCTTTATTGTGCTCTGCGAGCAGCGCACGGATATAAGCATGCACCTCTTGCGCCTGCTCTGGCGTCGCGGTTTTGCCAGTGCCAATCGCCCACACGGGCTCATAGGCGATCACACAACGGGAAAATCCTTCGATCCCCGCTTTGTTGACGACGGCCTGTAGTTGGCGCTCGACCACATTGGCGGTAATGCCCTTGTCACGCTCTTCCAACGTCTCGCCTACGCACAACACTGGAATCAATCCACCCTGCTGCGCTGCCACAAATTTTTCGGCGACTGTCGCATCGTCCTCGCCAAACAAAGCACGGCGTTCGGAATGACCCACAATCGCGATACTGCAACCCAGATCGCGCAGCATGTCGGCGGACACTTCGCCTGTGTAAGCACCTTTTACATGCTGGCTCACGTTTTGCGCGCCCCACACAATTTCGCCGCCTTGCAAGGCGAACTGCACTTGAAAAATATAAGGAAAGGGTACGCAGACTCCGGCATGCACGCCTTTGATCCCAGCCATGCCGCTAACAATCCCATCTAATAGAGTCTTGTTATCGATCAAACTGCCGTGCAGCTTCCAGTTGCCGACAACCATCCGCTCGCGCATAGCTTTCCCCGTGTTCGCAAAGGGATGCATGTTAGCGAGTTAGCCCTGACGGGTCAATCCCAAACCCCTGTTAATCAATGAGCTATGCTGAGTTTTATTGTCACAATTCAGTAACAAACGCAGACTACTATCCCCGTCATTCCTCGTTCCAGCTCTTATCACAACCACAAAGGACGTTCACATGATTCATCGACTGATCCATACCCTGATTGCCGCCGGTTTATCGCTGGGCCTCTCCACCGCTGTTTTCGCCGTTGACATTACGGGCGCCGGCGCAACGTTCCCTTACCCAATCTACGCAAAATGGGCCGAAGCGTATAAGGCCAAAGCTGGCATTAACATGAATTATCAATCCATCGGCTCTGGTGGCGGTATTAAGCAAATTACCGCTAAAACCGTGGACTTTGGAGCCTCCGATAAGCCGCTGACGTTGGACGAGCTGGACAAATATGGCTTGATACAATTTCCCGCAGTCATAGGCGGCGTGGTGCCGGTGGTTAACTTAGAGGGTGTCTCATCAGGTCAACTCAAGCTCACAGGTTCGGTCATAGCTGACATTTACATGGGAAAAATCAAAAAATGGAACGAAGCATCCATTGCCAATTTAAATAAGGGGTTGAATTTGCCTGACCAAGCGATAACTGTCGTACATCGTTCAGACGGTTCGGGCACCACCTTCATCTTTACCAACTACTTATCTAAGGTAAGCCCGGAGTGGAAGGCAAAAATAGGCGAGGAAGCATCCGTGAAATGGTTGACTGGCGTCGGTGGCAAAGGCAATGAAGGCGTCGCCTCCTATGTGAAGCAAATCAAAGGCGCAGTCGGTTATGTGGAATACGCTTACGCACTGCAAAACAAAATGAATTTTGCACAGCTGCAAAACAAAGAAGGTGCGTTTGTCGCGCCGAATGAAGATTCCTTTAAGGCTGCCGCCGCTAACGCCCAGTGGGATACCGCCCCCGGCTTTTATGAAATCCTGACCGATGAGCCGGGCAAAGCCAGTTGGCCGATTACCGGTGCATCTTTCATCCTGATGCACAAGTCGCAAGCCAAGCCAGAAAACGCAAAAGAAGTATTGAAGTTTTTTGATTGGGCCTTCACCAACGGCGACAAACTGGCGCTCGACCTGGACTACATTCCCATGCCGGATAGCGTAGTTAAGCTGGTACAGGATTCCTGGAAGAAAAATGTAAAAGACACTGCGGGCAACGCCCTCTGGAAGTAATACGAAATGCAGGGAGAGGTCACCCGCCTCCCCCGTCGCGCTTGGGGAGCTGCTGCTCCCTTTTTCTGTATAATCTCCGCCAACTATAACAATGCAGCGCCCCCCATTCTTTGCTTAAGCGCATAGGTTTCGGGGGGGTATCCAACCGGAGACCTGCGCGGGCCGCGCCACCATGTCACGCACCATCAGCGACAAAGCACTCAGACGGCAACACCTTCTCGACCGATTATTCCGCGGCACGACAAAGGGCTTCGCTTTTGCCGTCCTAGGCCTGTTGGCGGCCATTCTTGCCTCTTTATTCCTGGGTGCCTGGCCCGCCATCAAGACATTTGGCCTGGGGTTTTTTGTATCCGCCGAATGGAATCCCGTCACGAATGAGTTTGGTGCCTTAGTGCCTATTTTTGGCACCCTGGCCACGTCAGTTATCGCACTCCTCATTGGCGTTCCGGTGAGCTTTGGCATCGCGCTTTTTCTGACCGAGCTTTCACCGCCCTGGTTACGTCGTCCGCTCGGCATCGCTGTCGAATTGCTGGCCGGCATCCCCAGCATCATTTATGGCATGTGGGGCTTTTTTGTATTTGCCCCCATCTTTGCCAGTACGGTCGAACCCTGGATCATCGACCACATGGGGAGCTTGCCCGGCATTGGTTTTTTATTTCAAGGCCCCCCCATGGGCATCGGCATGCTCACTGCCGGCTTGATTCTGGCAATTATGGTTATTCCTTTCATCGCTTCGGTGATGCGCGACGTGTTCGAGATCGTGCCGCCGCTATTAAAAGAATCTGCCTACGGACTCGGTGCCACCACCTGGGAAGTCGCGCGCCACGTCGTCTTGCCCTACACCAAAATTGGCGTGGTAGGCGGCATCATGTTGGGTTTGGGGCGCGCCTTGGGTGAGACTATGGCGGTCACCTTCGTCATCGGCAATGCCTATCAGCTCAACACCTCTTTGCTGATGCCTGGCAATAGCATCGCATCGGGATTGGCGAACGAATTCACCGAGGCTACGGGAGAGCTGCACATTTCATCACTCATCTTCCTGGGTTTGATTTTATTCCTGATTACGTTCGTGGTGCTGGCGCTCTCCAAACTGTTATTGCTCCAGTTGGCCAAGGGCGAAGGCAAGCAAACCTAAGGCAAACAGATGCTCTCACTATACGCACGGCGGCGTTTTATTAACGCGCTCAATCTGACCGGCTCACTGTTGGCGATGGCCTTTGGCCTATTCTGGTTGGGATGGATTTTGTGGACACTTTTGCGTTTGGGTCTGGGCGGTTTAAGTTTACAAATGTTCACCCAATCCACTCCGCCGCCAGGTAGCCAAGGGGGCCTAATCAACGCCATCACCGGCAGCCTCATCATGACCATGGTAGCAACTTTCATTGGTACGCCGATTGGCATCATGACGGGTATTTATCTGGCTGAGTTCGGCAAAAAAAACTGGCTCGCCGGCTTGACGCGCTTCATCAACGACATCCTGCTTTCAGCGCCCTCCATCGTCATCGGCCTATTCATCTACGAAGTGTATGTCGTTAGCGTCGGGCATTTCTCTGGCTGGGCGGGCTCACTCGCCTTATGCCTCATCGTCATCCCGGTGGTGATTCGCACCACTGAGAATATGCTGCGGCTCGTGCCCGACAGTCAGCGCGAGGCAGCTGCCGCGCTCGGTGCGCCGCAATGGAAAATCATCTTGAGCGTCACACTGCGCGCCTCGCGCGCAGGCGTCATCACCGGCATTTTGCTTGCCATAGCGCGCATTTCAGGCGAAACCGCCCCGCTTCTGTTTACCGCGCTCAACAATCAATTTTGGAGCGCAAATATGAATGCGCCCATGGCAAACCTGCCCGTGGTCATTTTCCAATTTGCCATGAGCCCTTATGACGACTGGCACAATTTGGCATGGGCCGGTGCGTTGCTTATCACCTTCGCCGTATTGGGTTTGAATATATTGGCCCGCGTACTGTTCCGCCAGCGCAACCAACGCACCTAGACAAGCTAAGGAAACCAATCATGACCTCCCCGACAAAAGATCTCGTCGAAGCCAGCCGAAAAAACACCGATGCGCCACCCAAGCTGGTGGTCAAAAACCTGAACTTTCACTATGGCAAATTTTCTGCGCTCAAAAATGTTAACTTGGAAATTCCAGATCGGCGCGTCACGGCTTTTATCGGCCCCTCAGGTTGCGGTAAATCCACCCTACTGCGTACATTTAATCGTATGTACGAGCTCTATCCAGGGCAAAAAGCCGACGGCGAAATTATCCTGGATGGACAAAATATTCTGGACAGCAAACAAGACCTGAACCGCCTGCGCGCCAAGGTTGGTATGGTGTTTCAAAAACCCACGCCCTTCCCCATGTCGATTTACGACAACATCGCCTTTGGCGTACGTTTATACGAGCGTCTGTCCACGCATGAAATGAATGATCGGGTGGAATGGGCCTTACGCAAAGCAGCGCTGTGGGGTGAAGTGAAAGACAAACTCAAGCAATCGGGCAATAGCTTATCCGGCGGACAGCAACAGCGCTTATGCATCGCGCGCGCGATTGCCGTTAAGCCAGAAGTAGTATTGCTGGACGAACCTGCCTCGGCGCTTGATCCGATTTCCACCGCACATATCGAAGAACTGATTAACGAGCTCAAAGAGGATTACACCATCGTGATCGTGACGCACAATATGCAGCAGGCGGCGCGTGTATCCGATTTCACCGCTTACATGTATCTCGGCGAGTTGATCGAATTTGGCAATACCGACAACATCTTCATCACGCCCCAGAAAAAAGCGACGGAAGACTACATCACGGGCAAATTCGGCTAAATTCTCCCCCCTTTCATTTCTTCGATTCAAAATTTTCCGCTTCAACCCACACCGTCCGGCCCGTTCCTAAAATCGGCTACAATAAGCGCTTTTATTGGTTATTGGAGCAAGCAGAATGTCGATGTCGGATCGCGACGGCGTAATTTGGTACGATGGTAAAATGGTGCCGTGGCGTGAGGCCACCACCCATGTCCTGACCCACACCCTGCACTACGGCATGGGGGTATTCGAAGGCGTACGCGCCTACAAAACTGAGCAAGGCACAGCGATTTTCCGTTTGCGGGAACACACCGACCGTTTGTTCCGTTCAGCGCATATCCTCGGCATGAAAATGCCCTACGACAAAAAAACCATTGCCGATGCACAACTCGCCGCCGTGCGCGACAACCAGCTTGAATCCGGCTACCTGCGTCCGATGGCATTTTACGGTTCAGAGGCGATGGGCATCTCGGCCAAGACCCTCTCCACCCACGTCATCGTCGCCGCTTGGACCTGGGGCACTTACCTGGGCCAAGAAGCGCTAGAAAAAGGCATCCGCGTCAAGACCTCTTCCTTCTCTCGGCACCATGTGAACATCACCATGTGCAAAGCAAAAGCCAATGGCAACTACATGAACTCCATCCTCGCGCATCAAGAAGCCGCGCATGATGGTTACGATGAAGCGCTACTGCTCGATGTCGATGGTTTCGTCGCAGAAGGCTCGGGCGAAAATGTTTTCATGATCCGCAATGGCAAGCTCTACACACCCGACCTCACGTCAGCATTGGAAGGCATCACCCGCGACACGCTCATCACACTCGCGCATGAGATTGGCCTACAAGTGATCGAAAAGCGCATCACGCGCGACGAAATGTACAGCGCCGACGAAGCCTTCTTCACCGGGACCGCCGCAGAAGTCACACCGATTCGCGAGCTCGACAACCGCGCCATCGGCGAAGGCAAACGCGGCCCGCTCACCACCCAGTTGCAAACCATGTTCTTCGATTGCGTGAAGGGCCGGGACCCTAAACACACAGATTGGCTCACCTACGTTTGAGAGGGATGAAGATGGCACAAACCAAAGAAAACACGCAGCGCTACGTCGAGATCAGCGCCGAACAATTACCCCTGCATTGCCCCACGCCAGAAATGGCGCTGTGGGATGCACATCCACGTGTCTATTTGCCTATCGAAAAAAATGGCGAAGCGCTGTGCCCGTATTGCGGCACGTTGTACAAACTCAAGGGCGGGCCAGTCGCTTCGCATCATTGATACGATGCCTTAACCACGGCTATTCGCCGACTTTTTCATCCGTGTACATCCGTGGTTTCAAATAACGTTGTTGTGAGCAAAATCCTCATCATCGCCCCCGCATGGGTCGGCGACGCCGTCATGGCCCAGCCACTATTCATGCGGCTCAAGCAACGTTTTCCCGATGCCACCATTGATGCCTATGCCCCACCCTGGGTCGCGGCGGTGCTGCGGCGCATGCCGCAAATCAATACGGTCATCGACAACCCTTTTGCACATGGCCAGCTACGCTTTGTCGAACGCATCAAAGCAGCACGTGCATTACGCGCACAGCACTACGATCAAGCGATCGTGTTGCCCAACTCGCTCAAGTCGGCGCTGATTCCTTTTTTTGCAGGCATTCCCCTACGCACCGGCTTTGTCGGCGAATTTCGCCATGGCTTGCTAAACGATGCGCGCGTACTAGACAAATTAGCCTATCCGCTGATGGTGGAGCGCTTTGCGCTATTGGCCGAGCCAGCTGGGCATGCGCTCACGCGTCCAGCGCCCTATCCGCTGTTGCAAAGCCAAGCCACACAGCAAGCGGCCACCTTAACTAAGCTGGGATTGAGCCTGACGCAAACGGTCATCGCATTCTGCCCTGGGGCCGAATATGGCCCAGCCAAGCGTTGGCCTGCACAGCATTTCGCCAGCCTTGCAAAAACCTTACGCCAGCGCGGCTACCAAGTGTGGCTCATCGGTTCGAACAAAGATCAAGCGATAGGCGCTAGCATAGAACAACTAAGCGATCACGCCTGCCGCAATCTCTGCGGACAAACTTCATTGGATGAAGCTATAGATTTACTGGGTGCGGCCTGGGCCGTAGTCTGCAATGATTCCGGCTTGATGCATGTCGCTGCGGCACTCGGAAAACCACAGGTCGCGCTCTATGGCTCCAGCAGCCCTGACTTTACGCCGCCACTATCTGACAAAGCACACATCGTGAGCCTGCAACTGGCATGCAGCCCGTGCTACAAACGTGAATGCCCGCTGGGCCACTTGAACTGCTTGGTCAATCTTGCGCCGGATCAGGTGCTCGATTTACTTGAAATGGCTAAGGGGACAGCCCCTTAGCCATTGCTGTGAGGAGAGGTCAGGCGACCTTTTTGGTGCAGGATGCGGGCAGGGTGATACGCGAGATGAACGAGAGAAACTCGCTATCTTTTTTCGGCTCTTGTTTGAACCGAATTTCGATCTTGCCGCCGGCCTGTTCCACGAATTGGCGAATCGCATCCATGCCTACGCCGCGACCAGAAATATCGCTGACATTCTCGGCGGTGGACATGCCCGACTGAAAGATCAGCTCGGCCAAGGCTTGCGCCGACACATCACCATTCGCATCCAGCAAACCGTTTTTGATCGCTTTGTCTTTCAGCTTTTTCACAGCCAAGCCGCGCCCATCGTCCGAGATGGAAAGCACGACCAAGTCATTTTCCTGATCCACATTGACGGTAATCGTGCCAAAATCGGGCTTGCCAACCGCTTTCCGCTCTGCCGTCGTTTCAAGACCATGGTCGATCGCATTACGGAAGCTATGCGTAAATACATTTTTGATGACTGGTGCAATTTCCGGGCCGAATCGAATATTGTGGTCTTCGATCACGACATGCGGCGCGGTCTTGCCCAACTGCTGCGCCAACTCGGGCATGGAACGAATAATTGCGTCCAACAACGATTCCATAGACTCAGTACCGATAGCGCCGGTCACGGCTTTCACATCTTTGAGCGCCTTACGCAAGCTATTTACGTCTTGGTCGTTAAAGTTATCGAGAATGAGTTTGAGCTTGTCGAGCAAACTCTCTTCGACAAACATGCCCGCAGCCGTATTGCCTGCCAGCTTCCCGGTATAAATTGTTTCGTAGGTCTTAACCAACTGCCGCGTCGCTTTTAATTCAGCCAACAGCTTGTCTTTGTCCCAACTCGCAGCGCCTTGCTTACGCAACTCGTCGTAAGTGGTTTCAGCAGCATGCGCCACATCCGTGATGGCGGTAAAGCCATAAGTGCGCGCATTGCCTTTGATCGTATGCATATTACGGAACAAGGTCGCGATCTGCTCGGAGGAAGGTTCGCTGATCTCCTGAATAAGCTTTTCATTTTCATCGGCAAAACGATAGGCATCTTTTACGAAGCCGACAAATTTGTCGCCTGATAGCGACAGGATTTGGCCGATTACATCAAGCTCCCATTTTTGTTTCTCCGCCTCGGCCTGCAAACCGCGCAAGGCCGTAACATCGCGCACCGTGACCATCAACTTTTCTACGACAGCCGAATCGCTCAAAATCGGATCCCAATCCAGCTCCATAATTTTCGCGCGGCCATCCGGCATGGTCTTAGTAAATTCCTTGACTAGGCAATGTCGGTTGAAGTCGAACATCATCTCGTCTTCGCCCAGGATGGCGTCCAGCGCCGCCGAAATCTGCGACAAGGCATTGCCACCCAGCGCGGTATTGCTGAACAGCAAATCCATCACACCTACATTGGCAATCGCTTTCGATTCGACGATGCTCTCCAGGTACGCTGAATACTCAGGATGGATTTTCCCGCCCGGCAAGATAGTGAAAATACCCTGGTGCATGTTTTGCATCATATTGTTGATGTCATTGGTTTTCTGACGCAACTGCGCGGTGCGCTCTTCGACTTTTTGCTCCAAGGTACGGTTTTGCTCTTCGATCACGTGCAGCATCTGAATATTCTTGAAGCTGACCACCGCCATGCGCGCCAGCGTCTGTGCAAATTCTTGATCGGTATCGCCAAACTTGACCTTGCCGACATGGCCGCAAAAATTCATCACGCCAAAAATAGTTTCGTTATCGAGCATCGGCACGCTAACAATCGCACGCGGGGAAGCGTCATCACCAGGTTTGGCTTCGAAAGTCTCACCTTTCGACGTATCCGGAATGTACAAGATGCGTCGTTCCTTAGCCGCCA
>JAYVBU010000011.1:0-21189 GCA_043750335.1 Betaproteobacteria bacterium
CCAATCTGGATCGAGCGTTGCCCGAGATCGGAAATGGATGCGGCTGATTCGCTCACTGTTTTTGCTACCTTTTCTATGCCCTGGACCACGCTGCCGACAACCTGGTTGCCGCGTTTTGACAGCTCCCGCGCAGTATTCGCCGCGCTGACTATATCTACGGACGTTGCAGCGATTTCTTTAAAGGCGGCGTTGAGTTGTTCGACTGAACGGGCGGCCTCAGCGGCTTGCTCCGATTGCAAACGTGAGCCCTGCGCCACTTTGGCGGCGGTGGCAGAGAGGCTATCTGCGGTTTGGGTGACTTGGTCGCTGGAGGCGTTGACTTCGCTTATGACGTGTGAAAATTGCGCCGCCATTTTGTTGAAACTCGCACCCACCCGGCACAGTTCGTCTTTGCCTGTGACTGCAACGTGCGTCGTGAGATCACCATCCGCTAAGCTTGCCGATGCCTTGACCAGTGCAGCCACACCCCGGTTGATCGAGCGAGCAATGAGTGTGCCCATGAGCAGGGCCATGATGGCGCCGATGATAATCGCCGCAATGGAGACGATGCGAATGGCCTGCGCTTGCTTGCCGGATTGCTCGAACTGGTGTTGCGCCATCTCGCTTTGATGTTTGATGACGGCGTCAATCGCGTCGGACACTTTGCCAAATGCCGGGTCCAATACTGCTTTGCGATGCTTGTCCGCAGCTTCAAATTTATCCGCTTGCATCAGGTCGATCATGGGTACAACGCCGTTGCGGCCAAAGTTAAGCCGGGCTGCGACAAACTCGTCCATCAGCTTCTTTTCTTCCTGGCCCAACTTCCGCTTGTTATAGTCTTCAAGCATTTGTGCAATATGGAAAATATTGCCGTTGACCTTGTCGGCATAGGCCATGATTTCGAATGAATCTCCCGACTGACGCGCGACGAGCAGATTGATGCGTATCTGATTTTGAAGATTTCGCACATTGTTTAAAATGTCGATCGCAACCAAGCGGTCTTTGTAGATGGATTCAGCAGCTTGCTGCGCGCTGTAGGTGCTCCATAGGCCCGCCACGCCTATCGCAATCATCAGCAGCGTGGAAAGCGTCACCACCGCAGTGAGTTTTGTGCGTATCGTCGTGTTAGCTAGAAAATGCATATGAACCCTCAATTCGTTCCTCACCGGGATTGCCCTGTTATCGGCAACGGTGCGGACAAACTTTAATAATTTGCGCGTTCTGAGGAAGATGCTAACAATCTGTTTTATTAGGTAAACCAAATGGGTGCTCGCTATAATCCAAGCACTTCGTACAGCCAAGGCCTAAGCCGTGCCGGAACCTAAGAGCCCCATCAATCCGCAAGAACTCGAGCAGGCTTTTTCGCTTTTCAACTTAGCTTCCGAGCAATTGGCCGCGACCTATGCCGGTCTGCAAGATCAAGTGGCTAGCCTGAATCAACAGCTCGCTATCGCCAACGGCGAACTCAAGCGTCAATTTTTGGAAAAAGAAGCGTTGTCGCAGCGACTGACAGCCTTGCATTCGGCGCTCCCTGCTGGCGTGGTCGTGCTGGACGAAACAGAGCATGTAATTGAAGCCAATCCGGCTGCAGAAGTGATGTTTGGACATGCCTTGGGTGGCCGTGCATGGGCCGTGGTGCAAGCCTGTGCGTTGCGCCCCAGCAATAATCCGGACGAGTGGATTACCACCGGTCAAGCAGCGGCGCGGCGCTTGGCGGTATCCATGAGTGCGCTACCCGGTTCCAGCGGTCGTATCTTGCTGTTTCACGACGTCACTCAAGCCCATGCCCTGCAATTGGAATTGGCGCGCCATCAAAGGCTTTCTGCGATGGGCGAAGTAGCAGCCCGTTTAGCGCACCAATTGCGCACACCATTGGCGACGGCCCTCCTGTATGCATCGCAGCTTGCCCAGCCACGTTTGGCCGAAACGGAACGCACGCGTTTCGCAGAAAAAGTCGTTGCGCGCCTGACCCATTTGGAACATCTGATCCAGGATATGCTGCTCTATGTGCGGGGCGAGGCGGGCGGGCGCGAGCCGATTAAAGTCGCGGATTTGCTCGCTGATTTACGTCAAGTGATGGAGCCGCAAATGCTGGAACGTGGCTTGGTGTTTCACGTCACCCAGGGGGCAGGTGAGGCAAAATTGTCCGGCAGTCGCGAGGCGCTCACGGGCGCTCTGGTAAATTTGTTGGAGAACGCCATGCAATGGAGCCCAGCGGGCGGTCACGTAAGCTTGCTGAGCGAAACGTCTGGCGCAGAAGTGTGGTTGCGCGTCCGCGATGCGGGGCCGGGAATCGAGCCGGCAACGGTCGAACGTATGTTCGATCCGTTTTTTACCACACGATCAGATGGCACCGGTCTGGGTCTCGCAATTGTGCGCGGGGTGGCAGAAGCGCATGGCGGCGCGATCACAGTGCAATCCACGCCTGGGCGCGGAGCCGAATTCGCGCTGCGTTTACCGCTGGAAAAAATAGAGTAAGCTTATCGACTATGAATCCATTACCGATCTTAATCGTTGAAGACGATCCCGACTTGCGCGAAGCATTGACCGACACCCTAAAGCTGGCCGCTTACGACGTTGTTAGCGCGCATGACGGTGAAGCTGCTTTGGCCTTGATGGCACAACAAACCGTGGGCTTGGTGGTGTCGGATGTAATGATGCAGCCTATGGATGGACATACCTTGCTCAAGCGCATTAAAGCCGCGTATCCCCAAGTGCCGGTGCTCTTGATGACCGCCTACGGCATGATTGAAAAAGCGGTTGAAGCGATGCGTGATGGTGCGTGTGATTACCTCACTAAACCGTTCGACGCGAATAAATTGCTGGCGCAAGTCGCGCGCTACAAGCTCACCACGCAATACGATGCAGGTGGCGATGTGATCGCGCAAGATGCCCTTTCGCGCGAACTATTGTCCTTGGCGCAACGTGTTGCAGCCTCCAATACCACGGTTATGATTAGCGGCGAATCGGGTTGCGGCAAAGAGGTCATGGCGCGTTTCCTGCACCGCCATTCCCCGCGCGTGGATCGTCCCTTTGTGGCCATCAATTGTGCGGCGATTCCGGACAATTTACTCGAATCAACCCTGTTCGGCCACGAAAAAGGCGCTTTCACCGGCGCGCAATCTGCCCAGCCCGGCAAATTTGAACAAGCCAATGGCGGTACACTTTTGCTGGACGAAATTTCGGAAATGCCCTTGGCCTTGCAAGCCAAACTGTTGCGGGTGCTGCAAGAGCGCGAGGTGGAGCGAATCGGGGGTAAAAAACCGATCCCGCTCGACGTGCGGGTCATTGCAACCTCTAACCGAGACTTGGAAAAGACGGTCGCCGATGGTTTGTTTCGCGAAGATTTGTATTACCGGCTCAACGTTTTTCCGCTGCGAATCGCTCCCCTGCGGGACCGTGTAGAAGACATTGTGCCCCTGGCACGACACATGATCGGACGCCTCGGCAGCAACACTGGCCGACACGGGCTTTCCCTTTCAAAACAAGCAGAAGAGCGATTGACGCGCTATACTTGGCCGGGTAACATCCGCGAGCTAGAGAACGTGATTCAGCGCGCGATGATCTTAGCGCCCGGCAATGAAATTGATGTCGATAGCCTGCATTTGCCGGAAGCGGCAAAAATTGCCGCCCCGGTCGGCCAAGTGCTTGTCGATACCAGTCGCCCGCAAGATATGAAATCCTTGGAAAGGGCGCATATTTTGGACACGTTGACGGCGGTCAAAGGATCGCGCAAACAAGCTGCTGAGCAGCTCGGCATGAGTGAACGGACGCTGCGATATAAGTTACAGCGCTTGCGCGAAGAGGGGATAGACCCCGACGTTGGGCGCTAGCGTTTAGAGTAGGTATGTTTCTTGCTCTAGTTTTGGCTGAGGGCCAATTATGGATACCACAGGCATTGATCTACTTCTGAGTCAGTTACAGGCTGCGTCTGCGCAGGCGGCGGGTAATCCTGCTGCCCAAGCAACGGGTGGGCCGGGTGACTTTGCCGCGCTGCTGCAATCTTCGCTAGACCAAGCGAGTAATGCACAGACGGAAGCGAAGAAGTTGGCCCAAGCCTTGGAGCTAGGCGCGCCGAACGTGAATGTCGAGGATGTGATTATTTCGCTGCAAAAGGCGGATGTGTCATTCCAAACCATGGTGCAAGTTCGTAACAAGCTGGTGGAAGCCTACCAGCAGATTATGAGCATGCCGGTTTAAGTTTTTCGAGCGCCAACTTGGCGGCCTTTTGGCGGACAAGTAAAGCGATCAACACGTGAAGGGCCCTTATGGCGGTTGCAACGCAGCCTTCGATGGTTGCGCAATTACAGAACTTTGGACAACTCACCAATGGTCAAAAAATCGGCTTAATCATAGCCGTCGCAGCCATCGTCGCCCTATTTTCTGGCGGCTATCTCTGGTACCAAACACCCACTTACCAAATCCTCTACACCAATCTGTCGGATAAAGACGGCGGCGCGGTTATTAATTCCTTGGGCACAATGAATGTGCCGTTCAAGACCGAAGGCACCAGCGTGATTAAAGTGCCCTTGGATAAGGTCTATGAGGTGCGGTTGAAGCTCGCTGCACAAGGCATCCCCAAAGGCAATGTCGGTTTTGATTTACTGGATAACCAAAAGCTTGGCGTGAGCCAGTTTGTTGAGCAGGTGAATTATCAGCGCGCTTTGGAAGGCGAGTTGACGCGCACCATCGAAGCGGTTTCGTCGGTACAGGGCGCGCGGGTGCATTTAGCGATCCCTCGCCCATCGGTTTTTTTGCGCGATCAACAAAAACCTTCAGCGTCGGTGTTTCTCAATTTGGGCGGCGGCAAGCGGCTTGATCCGTCGCAGGTGAGCGGTATCGTGCATCTGGTTTCGTCCAGCGTGCCCGATTTACCAACGCAAAACGTCACCATCGTCGATCAAAATGGCAATTTATTAGTTGCGTCCGATGCGCGGGGTGGCAAGGCGGGGTTGGACCCATCGCAAATCGAGTACATGCATCAAGTAGAGTCCAGTTTCGTCAAACGCATCGAGACAATCATCTCGCCCTTGGTCGGCTCGAATAATGTGCGCGCGCAAGTGACGGCAGATTTGGATTTTGCGCAGACCGAACAGACCGCTGAAACGTTTCGACCTAATCCAGTGCCGCAGGAAGCCGCTATCCGTAGTCAGCAGATTAACGATAGCGGGAGTGGCGCGGGTATGTCCGCAAGCGGGGTGCCTGGTGCCTTGTCGAATCAGCCGCCGGGCGCCGCTTCGGCCCCTATTACTGGAGGGACCGGCGGCGTGGCCGCGGGCGCTGCTGGGGGGATGGCTGCGGGTGGCGGCAATCGCGAATCGACCGTGAATTACGAGCTGGATAAAACGATCAAGCACACCAAACAGCCAGTAGGTGCGGTCAAGCGCTTGTCGGCAGCGGTGGTTGTGAACTATAAAAAGAGTACAGATAAAGATGGCAAAGCGAGCTTTGCGCCATTGACGACGGCGGAGTTGACGCAGGTGAATAGTTTGGTCAAAGAGGCTATGGGCTTCGATCAAAAACGTGGCGACAGCCTGAATGTGGTGAATGCCGCCTTTAATTTGGCGGAACCAGAAAAGATCGAAGAGCCCGCATTTTACGAAAGCCCGCGCTTACAAGCGGCAGGCATGGGGTTAGGCAAAGCGTTGTTGATAGCGGGTTTGATTTGGTATCTGGTGTTCAAAATTCTGATGCCGATTTTGCGCCAACTCGCTACGCCGCCACCCCCTCCGCCGATGCCGGAGATGCCAGAAGCAGGTTCGGCAACGAATCGCGCGAACACGGAGTATCAGGATAATTTGCAAGCTGCGCGGCAGATGGCGCAGCAAGATCCCAAAATTGTCGCAAATGTGGTGAAGGAGTGGGTCGGTGGCGAATGAGGATGGCATCGAACGCAGCGCGATCTTGCTCATGAGTTTGGGGGAGGAAGGTGCCGCCGAGGTTTTAAAATTTCTGGGCCCAAAAGAGGTGCAGAAGCTCGGCACGGCAATGGCTGCGCTACAGAACGTGTCGCGCAGCAAGGTGGACGCAGTGCTCACCGATTTTCGCCAGGAAGCAGAAAGCCAGACAGGCTTGGGTGGTGACTCCTCGGAGTACATCAAATCGGTGCTGACAAAAGCGCTGGGTTCTGATCGCGCCGCAAATCTGATCGAACGCATCTTGCATGGCGGCGATACCGCCGGCATCGAGAGCTTGAAGTGGATGGATGCGGCGGCGGTGGCGGAGTTGATTAAAAACGAACACCCGCAAATCATCGCTACGATTTTAGTGCATTTGGATCGGGATCAGGCAAGCGAAGTCATGAGTTCTTTCGTGGAGCGCTTGCGTAACGATGTGATTTTACGCATTGCCACGCTGGATGGGATTCAGCCTACGGCGCTCAAGGATTTGAACGATGTGTTGACTAAATTGCTGACCGGCAGCAGCAATTCAATTAAAAAAGCGGCGATGGGCGGAACGCGCGTGGCTGCGGAGATTCTCAACTTTATGCCTGCTGCGCTGGAAACCTCTGTGATCGCCACGGTGCGCGATTTCGATCCAGAGATCGCGCAGAAAATCCAAGATGAAATGTTCACCTTTGATAACGTCAACGAGCTTGATGATCGTGCGATCCAGTTACTTTTGCGCGAGGTGCAGTCGGAAAGTTTGATTCTTGCGCTTAAGGGTACAAACGAAGAGTTACGCGAAAAAATATTCAAAAATATGTCCACGCGCGCGGCGGAGATGTTGCGCGAAGATTTGGAGGCGAAAGGCCCGGTGCGCATTTCTGAAGTGGAAGCCGAGCAAAAAGAAATCCTCAAAATCGTGCGCCGTTTGGCCGACGAAGGCCAGATCGCGCTGGGGGGCAAGGGCGAAGAAGCCTTCGTGTAACCGGCTTCTCATCCTTCGGCACATATGACCTCCAAATCCATCCCCAAAGAACTACTCTCGGCCTATCAGCGGTGGGAATTAAACGACTTCGATAAACCCGCGCAAGGCGTGAAGCTCCCGACTGCCGACGAGATTCAACGTATTCAACAGCAGGCGTATCAGGAAGGATTTGCGGCGGGGATCAAGGATGGTCGGGCGGAGGGCCAATCGGTCGCGCAGCAGATGCAAGCATTGATGGCAGAGTTGCATCAATCCATGCAGCAATTCGAAATTACCATGGCGCAAGAAATCATGGACCTTTCTTTAGATATTGCGCGGCAAATGGTGCGCTCGACGTTGGAAGTCAATCCGGAGTTGGTGCTGGCGGTTGTGAGAGAGGCTATCGAATCTTTGCCGCAGGTCAATCAGAATCCTATTTTAAGCTTGCATCCGGATGATGCGCTGCTGGTGCGTGAGATGCTGGCGCATGAGTACCGCGAAAGTGTCTGGCGGGTGGCGGATGACCCGCAGATGGCACGCGGGGGATGCCGCGTCGAAACCAGCACTGCTGAAATCGACGCCAATATGGAGGGCCGCTGGCAGCGAATTGTAGCGGCGCTGGGTTCCGATGCCCCTTGGCGAAAATAAAACTGACGTTCATCTTGAGCATTGGCGCAACTTTGTCAGCGATTGCCGCGAGGTGGTGGGCGCTGTCAAACCATGGATTCCTACGGGACGGCTGACTCGCGTGGCGGGGCTGGTGATGGAATCAGTCGGCCTCAAGCTGGCGGTGGGGTCGGGCTGCGTGGTGGAATTACCCGGCGGCCCTTCGGTGGATGCAGAGGTGGTTGGTTTTTCAGGTGATCGGCTTTTCCTTATGCCTTCGACTGATGTCTATGGCCTGACGCCAGGCGCGCGTGTAGTGCCGATTGAATCTATCGAGCTGGCCCGGCCCAAGCCGCGCGCGACCATGGCGCGCAAGCGCCGGGCCGAGGATCGTGCGCGGCAAGTGGTTGTCGGTCCGGAACTGTTGGGGCGCGTGGTGGATGGCGCAGGACGCCCACTGGATCGTTTGGGGCCGCTCAACTGTGATGGCCGTGCGCCATTGCAAAGCCGACCTTTTAATCCTCTGGCGCGAGTGCCAATCCGCGATGTGCTGGATGTCGGGGTGCGCTCCATCAATTCACTCTTTACGGTTGGGCGCGGTCAGCGCATGGGCTTGTTTGCCGGTAGTGGCGTGGGTAAAAGCATTTTGTTGGGCATGATGGCGCGCTATACCAGCGCTGATGTGATTGTGGTCGGCTTGATCGGTGAACGCGGCCGCGAGGTGAAAGAGTTCATCGAAAATATCCTGGGCCAAGAGGGGCTGGCACGCTCAGTTGTAGTGGCCGCGCCCGCCGATACGCCGCCCTTATTGCGCTTGCATGGCGCGGCGTATGCAACGGCTATCGCTGAGTATTTTCGAGATCAAGGCAAGCATGTGCTGCTGATTATGGATTCGCTGACGCGCTATGCCATGGCGCAACGCGAAATTGCGCTGGCCATTGGCGAGCCGCCTGCGACGAAAGGTTATCCGCCTTCTGTATTTGCAAAGCTGCCGCAATTGGTGGAACGCGCCGGCAATGGGCGCGAAGGCTCCGGTTCGATCACCGCTTTTTATACCGTGTTGACCGAAGGGGACGATCAGCAAGACCCGATTGCAGATTCGGCGCGCGCGATTCTCGATGGCCATATTGTGCTTTCGCGTTCCTTGGCCGACCAAGGTCATTACCCTGCGATTGATGTCGAAATGTCAATTAGTCGCGCCATTACCGAAATCGTTTCGCCGCAGCAACTCGAATGGGTGCGACGCTTCAAGTATCTTTATTCCCGCTATCACCGCAGCCGTGATTTGATTAGCGTCGGTGCTTATGTGCGCGGCTCGGACCCGGTGCTGGATGAAGCTATCGCACTGTATCCGCGTCTGGAAGCTTTTTTGCAACAAAATATGCGCGAACGTGCGGGTTACGGCGATAGCTGTTTCCAGCTCGAACATTTAATCAAGCATTGAGCGCTTAAATCATGGCTCGCCATTTCTCTCTCCAGCCCCTATGTGATTTGGCGCAGGAGCGGGTCGAGACAGCAACCCGGGAGCTGGCGACCCTCAAGCAACAATGGCAGTTGCAAGAAGACAAGCTCAAGCAACTTCAACTCTTCCAGTCTGAGTACCGCCGTCGCCTACACGACACGCTGACGCTTGGCGTGGATATGACGCGTATGCGCGACTTTCAAGTGTTCCTGCACAAAATAGACATCGCCCTCCGACAGCAGCAGATAGAAATCGAGCATGCGAGGGTGCGCTGGGAGCATGGCCAGCGCGCTTGGATGGAGGCGCGGCGCAAGCTCAAAACCTATGATGTGTTGAAGGAACGTCATCAGCAGAAAGAAGCGCAGCGTGATGGTCGCATAGAACAACGCGAGCAGGATGAACATGCACGCAAGAGCTATTCGAGCAAAAAGCACACGGAGGAATGAGTCCGCCTTTTCTGTTTTAGAGCTTCACATACCTGGCACGGGTATTGCTCAATTCCAACTATCAGCAGCAAGCTGGAATTGAGTGAAGGAAATAATATGGGACATCTGCCGATTTCATCGCATATTGCCGTGGTCAGTCCTAGCGGTGTGAAGAAACCGCCTGAAACAAATGCAAATGCCTTGCCAGCGGGCGATTCGGGCGGAAAGTTTGCCGATGTACTGGCATCGCAAATTGCCCCGCAGGATGTAAAAACGCTGGCGCAAGATGTACCGACAGTCGCGGCGCAGGCGACCGACACATCTGCGCTTGTAGAAAATGCCCAGGTGGCAGCTGAGTTAAGCGCGCAACCCTTGCCTGACGCTTTTTCTGCGTTATCTCTGCCGAATTTATCTTTAGCGCAAGTGCTTGAACAAGCTACCGAAGTGGGTGATAAGAGCAAGGTGAAAGCGCTAGCCGTGGAAACTTCAACCAAGGGCTCAGCAGCGTCCTTGGTGTCGAGCGCAACTACTTCGCTGCTTGCCGAAATCAAGCCGGACGCTGTGCGCACTGCGGCGGCAAAAAAGGCAGCGGACACGGCAATACTTGCCGTGTCAGACAAAGCCTTGCCGTTAAAAGAGGCTGTGGCATTTGAGGCGTTAGAGTTAAAACAGAGCGCTCTCGTCTCGGCCCATTTGCCAGTGGCCTCGCGGCTTGAACCAAGTGTGTCTAGTGCGCCTGCTCCCGCGCCCGTTTCTTTGCCCGTAGATGTCAAAGTCGGGGCGCAAGGTTGGGATGCCGCTTTTTCTCAGCGTGTTGCCTGGGCTGCAACAAATCAACATCAAGTAGCCGAGCTGCGCTTGAACCCGCCAAATTTGGGGCCAGTCGAAGTTCGCATCACGATCACGAACGATCAAGCTACGGCATCGTTCGTGTCGTCCCATGCCTCAGTGCGCGAGTCTATCGAGGCGGCGTTGCCAAAATTGCGTGAGATGTTGGCTGAAAGTGGGCTGACGCTGGGCAATGTGAATGTATCTTCGCAATCGTTCCAGCAACAACAGCAACAGCAGGCAGAGCAAGGCGGAAATAAATCCAATACGCCGCATGGCCGTGTATTGCCCGACCCCGCGCAAGATATACCACAATCTTTGCCCAACGTGGCTTCCCTTGTAGTTGGCAAAAATGGCTTGGTCGATGTATTCGCCTGAGCCTTGAGTTGCTTACTTTAGCGTTTGCGACTGCGGTTTCAATCACCCTTGCGTTGTTATAAGCCGTGTCTGCGGGATAGCTAATGTACGCCAAGTGCACTCATTGAAACTTTCCCGGAACATCTTATAAACAGGTGTAAAACAACCGCCAAACTTCTTGATTTTAAATCTTTTACAGGTTATAAATCTTGCCATAGCGTCCTTAGGACGCGTTTCTGAGTTTTGGGGTTAGCCTATGTCCGAGAAAAAGCATGCTGAAGCGAAGGTTGAAGCGTCGGAAGATGAAGCGAAACCTAAGAAAAAATCCAAGCTCCCCATCATAATCATTGCGCTGCTACTGGGCGCTGGTGGCGGTGGCGCGGCTTGGTGGTTCATGAAAGGCAAAGGCGCGCACGATCCCAAAGCCGCTGCGGCCGAGAAGCATGAAGAACCTGAAAAATCCCCAATTTATATTCAACTAGAGGCTTTTATAATCAATTTGAAGAAGGTGGATGCGGACGCCCACGTACTTCAAGTCGAGATGCAGTTTAAAGTCACGGATACCAAAGCGGATGGGGCAGTAAAGCTGCGTATGCCGGAAATTCGCAACGCGATCCTGCTCTTGCTCACGAACAAGACGCATGAAGAGTTATCGACGTTGGAAGGCAAGCAAAAGTTATCTGCCGATATCATTTCCCAAGCCAATCAAATCATTCACGTCAAAGAGCCCAAGGACGGGGTAGCGGGCGTGTATTTCAAATCGTTTGTGATTCAGCAGCAATAGATCGACATGTCTGAAGAAATTCTTTCCCAAGATGAAGTTGATGCGCTCTTAAAAGGCGTTTTGGGCGAGGCAGAGGACGAAGGGCCGCAGCAGGATGACGGCGCCATTCGCACCTATGATATCGGCAAGCAGGAACGCATTGTGCGCGGGCGCATGCCCACGCTCGAAATTATCAACGAGCGCTTCGCGCGTATGTTCCGCATTGGCTTGTTCAATTTCATGCGCCGTAGCGCAGAAATCTCCGTCAGCCCAATCAAAGTGCTGAAATACAGCGAATTCGTGCGCAATCTAGTGGTTCCCACCAATTTAAATTTGGTGCGATTCAAACCGCTACGCGGGACGGGGCTGTTCATTTTTGACCCGAATCTAGTATTTCTTGTGGTGGACAATCTGTTTGGCGGCGATGGCCGTTTTCACATGCGGGTGGAGGGGCGCGACTTCACGCCCACCGAGCAACGCGTCATTCAACGCATGCTGGATGTCGCACTAGAAGAATATAAAAAATCTTGGGAACCGGTTCACCCGATTGAATTCGAGTACGTGCGCTCGGAAATGAACCCCCAGTTTGCCAATGTGGCCACGCCGAGCGAAGTCGTTGTCGTGACTACATTTAACGTGGAGCTGGGCGAGGGCGGCGGCGATTTCCACGTCTGTATGCCCTATGCTATGATCGAACCGATTCGGGATTTACTGAGCAGCAGCATGCAGGGCGAACGTCTTGAAGTGGATGATCGCTGGCTACGGCTGATGGCGCAGCAAGTGCAGGATGCCCAAGTAGATTTGGTAACCAATCTGGGGCAATCGACCTTGACCTTGCGCGAAGTGATGGAAATGAAAGTGGGGGACATCATCCCGCTGAGCATTCCGAATACCTTGGTCTCTGAGGTGAGCGGCGTGCCTGTTTTGGAATGTAATTACGGCGCAATGAATGGCCAATATGCGGTCAAGGTAAAGCGGTTCCTCAACACGGCGGAAACTTAGACCCAACGAGCGGGAGGCGAGCATGGCGGAAGATAAGGATCAGATATCCGCGGATGACTGGGCGGCCGCAATGACCGAACAAGATACCGCCGCCGGAGGCGCTGCCGACGATTGGGGTGCGGCCCTTGCCGAGCAAGCGTCGCAACCCGCGCAGCCCGCGCCCATGCCTGTATTCGATGCCGCCGCTGCAACTGCCCAACCTGCCGCTAACAATCTGGACATGATTCTCGATATCCCGGTGAATCTCACTGTGGAATTGGGCCGCACTAAAATCGCCATTCGCAATCTGTTGCAATTGGCGCAAGGCTCGGTGGTCGAGTTGGATGGTTTGGCAGGCGAGCCGATGAGTGTGCTGGTCAATGGCACCCTGGTTGCGCAAGGTGAGGTCGTGGTTGTGAACGATAAATTCGGCATTCGCCTCACGGATATCATTACGCCGTCGGAGCGTATCCGTAAACTGCAACGATGAACGCTGTATTCCGCCTCGTACTCGGGCCCGCTTTTCTTTTCCCCCATGTAGCGTTTGCCGCAGACACGCTACCTAGCACCCCTTCGTTTGGCAGCTTGTTCCAGGTTTTCATCGCGCTCCTGATCGTGATTGCCGCAATTGCAGGCAGCGCTTGGTTGATGCGTCGTTTTGGTCCGACACAAATGGGGCCGGGTGGGGCGATGCGCGTGATCGGGGGTGTCATGATTGGCCCGCGCGAGCGCTTGGTATTGGTAGAAGTAAACGATACTTGGCTGATTATTGGCGTGGCTCCGGGGCGCGTGTCACAGATACATACCTTGCCGCGCCCGCCGCATGCTGAGCAGACTACCCAAGCCATACAAGCGCAACCTGCTTTTGGCGAATGGTTGAAAGCAGCTTGGCAAAAGCGAGACGGCAAATGAAACAGTATTTGCGGGTGGGCGTGTTCGCACTTTTGTTTTTTTCGCCACTGATTGCGCTGGCACAAACAGGACTACCGGCCTTTTCTAGTACGCCGGGCCCTGGCGGAACTACGACCTACACGCTCAGCATCCAAACGCTGATCCTGATTACGGCATTAGGATTCATCCCCTCAATTTTGCTCATGATGACTGCCTTCATGCGCATCATCATCGTGCTTTCATTGCTGCGGCAAGCGATGGGCACGGTGCAAGCACCACCGAACCAAGTGCTGGTGGGGATTGCGATGTTTCTTACTTTCTTTGTGATGTCGCCGACCCTGGACAAAATTTATGAGGATGCCTATCTGCCTTTGATGGCGGATAAAATCTCTTTCAACGACGCCTTGACGAAAGGCAGCGAGCCGCTGAAACAATTCATGCTGAAGCAGACGCGGCAGGAAGATTTAGCCTTGTTCGTGAATCTGGCGAATCATCCACCATTGGCTGGGCCAGAAGCGGTTCCGATGAAAATTCTCGTTCCCTCATTTGTCACCAGCGAATTGAAAACCGCTTTTCAAATTGGCTTTCTGATTTTTATTCCCTTCTTGATTATCGATATGGTCGTGGCCAGCGTGTTGATGTCGATGGGGATGATGATGTTATCCCCCGTGCTCATTTCATTGCCCTTTAAGTTGATGCTGTTCGTGTTGGTGGATGGCTGGAATTTATTGCTGGCCTCCCTCGTGCGCAGTTTCGGTGTCTAGCGATGACACCGGAAACCGTGGTAACCATTGGGCAGCAAGCGTTGCAAATGACCATTTTGATTTCGGCGCCGCTGATGTTGGCCGGGTTGCTGACGGGCTTGATCGTCAGCATCTTTCAGGCGGCGACTTCCATCAATGAGATGACGCTGACCTTCATTCCCAAGCTGATTGTGATATTCATCGTGTTGATTATTGCCGGGCCCTGGATGATCGACACCATGACCAGCTATATGCGCGACCTGTTTTCCAGCATCCCGCAGCTGATCCGCTAGCATTGCACCGATGATTAGCGTTACGTCCACCCAGTTAGACGCTTGGTTCGGGCTATTTATCTGGCCCTTTTTGCGTATTGTGGGCGTGATGTTGTCGGAGCCTGTCCTGGGCCATCGCGCATTGCCGCGCCGAATTAAAATGGGGCTGGCAATGATCTTGACGATCACCATTGCCCCGCTGCTGGATGCACCGCCTACAATCGGCTTTACGTCGGCGCAAGGTATCGTGATCGCCGTGCAGCAATTGATTATCGGCTTTTCACTTGGGTTTTCCATTCGCCTTGTATTGAGTAGCATCGAAATGTCCGGGCATATGACAGGCCTGACAATGGGTTTGGGCTTTGCTGTGTTTTTCGATCCGCAGAATTCTGCGCAGTCTCCTGTGTTGGCACAGTTCATCGGCGTTTTTGCGATGCTGGTCTTTTTAAGCATGAATGGTCACTTGATGGTGATTTCCGCCCTGGTGCAGAGCTTTCAAGTGATTCCCATAACGACCGACCCGTTGCAGATCGGCGGCTTTAAAGCCTTCGCTGAAGCGGGTGGACAAATTTTCGTGATCGGGCTGATGTTGTCCTTGCCGATGTTGGCCGCATTACTGATCGTCAACATCGCGCTTGGAATTTTGACCCGTGCCGCGCCGCAGTTGAATTTATTCGCGATTGGCCTACCGCTGACGCTGATTGGCGGATTAGTGGTGATGCTGATGGCTTTGCCGTATCTGTTGCCACCGATGACAAAATTGCTGGAAGAAGGGGTGCTGCATGGCTTGAAGTTGATTGGCTTATATCAGGTAAGCAGATAGCAAACCTTATTTCGGCGGCGGTGCGATGTCGCCCATGTGAAATTCAAATGTACCTTTTTTTCTGTCCGAGAAATAAGCCCTGAGCGTGGCTTCAACGGTGCGAAATGCAAGCATGTCCCACGGAATATCCTGCTCATCAAACAGCGCGACTTCTAAACTCTCCGGCCCCGGGCCAAAATCCAAATTGAGTAATTTTGCGCGGAACATCAAATACACTTGATCGATGTGCGGCAGATTGTAGAGCGAGTAGAGCGAAAGAATATCCACCTTGGCGTAGGCCTCTTCCCAGGTTTCACGTGCTGCGCCTTGTGCTGTCGTTTCTTTGTTTTCCATGAAACCAGCGGGGAGTGTCCATAATCCAAGCTTGGGCTCAATCGCGCGGCGGCAGAGCAATATCTTGCCCCCCCACTCTGGGATGGTCCCCACCACCATTTTAGGATTTTGATAGTGAATGGTGTGGCAGGTGGGACAGATATGCCGTGGCAAATGATCGCCAACCGGTACACTCAATGCGACAGCGCCGCCGCAGTGGCTACAAAAATTCATATCGTTGACACCGTGTTTATTTACGGCCCATGACTTTACTCGAATGAGTGACGCCGAAGGTATCAAAATTTCTCTCTGCCCGATAGTGCTGAACTCGCACGAAACCGTTTAAAATCGACGCATTCGCGCGCCACGCAGCGCTTTCACTCAATCATTGTAGGGCTTTGAGCGTGGTCAAGATCAAATTGGAATAATTGCATGCGACCGACTCACATTGCCACGATTCTTGATCGTGAATTCAACAGCACTTTAACCGGCCAGCACACCCCCGTGATGTTGTGGGGGCCGCCGGGTGTCGGCAAATCGCAAATCATCGCGCAAATTGCTGACAAGCATCGCGTACCGCTCATTGATATTCGTCTATCGCAAATGGAGCCAACCGATTTGCGCGGCATCCCATTCCGCTTGAATGATCGGGTGGAATGGGCGATTCCCTCTATGTTGCCGGATGCGCAGCGTCACGGACCGACCGGCATTTTGTTTCTGGATGAAATTACCTCCGCCGCACCCACCGTTTCTACCGCAGCGTATCAATTGATTTTGGATCGACGCCTGGGTGAGTATTTCATCCCAGAGGGGTGGGCCATTTTTGCCGCAGGTAATCGACAAGGTGATCGTGGCGTAACCTATAGCATGCCGGCGCCACTCGCCAATCGCTTTACGCACTATGAAGTTGAAGCGCATCTGGATGATTGGGTTGTGTGGGCGCACGCGCGCGGTATCGACGAACGCATTATCGGTTTTCTGCGATTCCGCCCTGATTTGCTGTTCAACTTTGATCCGGCGCATAACCCGATAGCTTTTCCTTCGCCGCGTTCGTGGGAGTTTGCGCACCGTGCGCTAAAAAAATTCATGGAAACACCGACCTTGCTGCGCGACTCGTTACAGGCCTGCGTTGGCCCAGCGGCAGGGATTGAGGTGAAGGCTTTCGTGGATAGCATGGATCAACTGCCCGATATCGACGGCATCGTGCAGGGCCGTGAGTCGCATGTGCCAGCGGGTATTGATTTGCAGTACGGTGTGGCCGCGGCTTTGGTGCGCCGCGCAGTGCAGGCAAGAGATACGCCGGACGGGATGCGGATTTTAGGAAATATTTTGCACTATGCGCGGCGTTTTCCGCAGCGCGAAATGGGCGTGATGTTAGTGACAGATTTGCATCGCTCGGTCGGCAAACCACTGTTTGCCGTGCCGGAGTTTGCCGAGTGGGCGAACTCTGTCACTGATCTCATGCTGTACGAGATGTGACATGGCGGCCACACCTGCCCACCCTACGACGATCGACCTGACGCAAATCGAGACCAAGCTCGCCGCTGCGCGCACCCGCTTGATTTTAGAGAAACCGTTTCTGGGCACCCTGGTGATGCATCTGGAATTGAAAGCGGTGCAGGATGACAGCGTACGCAGCACCGGCACCGACGCGCGTTATTTTTACTACAACCCAAAATTTATTCATCACCTCAATTTGGCGCAAACCCAATTCATGTTGTCCCACGACGCGATGCATTGCGCGCTTGCGCATTTCGCGCGCAGGCAGCATCGCGAACTCAAGCGTTGGGACATTGCATGCGACCACGCGGTGAACCTGCTGCTGTGGGATGAAGGACTCAAACCGCCCGCCGGTTGCTTAATGAATCCGGAGTATCACGGTCTGACGGCGGAAGAAATCTATCCCCTTATTCCGCCGAATACCTCTGAGCAAACCATCGACGACCACCTGTATGACAACGAATCGGGCAGCGGCACACAAAGCCAGCCGAATAATCAGCAATCGCCGCAAAACCAACAATCGGAGCAATCGGCTGGCGAAGGCCAAGGGCAGGGTGAGGGATCAGAGCCGCCGCCAGAACAACGTCAAGGCGAGTCGCCGGGTGACGGCGCCAAGCAAACGCAGGGCGCGGGCAATCAGCCGCAAATTGCGGGCCTAAGCGAAACAGAAAAAGAAGAACTAGGCCGCCAGTGGCAACAGCGCCTCGCTGCCGCCGCGCAACAGGCGGCCCAAGCGGGCAAGCTATCGCAGTCGTTGGCGCGTATGGTGGATAACTTACTGCAACCGCAATTACCCTGGCGGATGTTGCTCGCGCGCTACATGAAAGTTGCTGCGCGTGACGACTACAGCTTCCAACGACCCTCGCGGCGTGAAGGAGAGGCGATTTTACCGAGCCTCTCATCGAACATGATTGACGTGATCGTGGTGCTGGATACCAGCGGTTCGATTAAGGATGAGGAGTTGCGTGAGTTTTTGTCCGAAGTCGATGTGCTGAAAAGCCAGTTGCGCGCGCGCATCACTTTGCATGCCTGCGACGATCACCTCTGCGAAAATGGGCCATGGACATTCGAAGCATGGGAAGCGTTGAGCTTGCCCAGAAATTTGACAGGCGGTGGCGGCACCAGTTTCAAGCCCCCATTCGAGTGGATCGATCACGCGCAATTGCACCCCGATCTGGTGGTGTACTTTACCGATGCCGAAGGCGATTTCCCCGCACGTGAGCCAAATAGCCCGGTTATTTGGTTAGTAAAAGGCAAGACTCCGACGCCATGGGGGCAGCGCATACAACTCAACTAAGCGATGAGCGCAAGCCTTAGTCAGGTTCGCTCGATGCGCGCTGATTTTTCATTTCTGCTTCCAGCCGTTGCATAGCGGAGAGTAATTGAGCTGTGCGGCGCGCAACGCGCGACTCCAACTCCTCGTTGATGCGTGCAAGCTCCGTCGTGCGCTCCGCTACGCGGCATTCCAAGTCGTCCCGCGTTTTGAGCAGGTCCTGCTCGATACGTTGCCGCTGGGCGATTTCATCCTCCAAATGTCGCATGGTGCTGGAGAGTTTTCGATTCAAACGCAGCGCATAGGTATAGGCCGCAGCCAGCGTCAGGATGATGACAAGCGTGGTAGCAATCCACATCCAATACTGTTTAAGAAAATCCAAATAACTGAGCTTGCCGTAATTGCGATACGGCCCCACGCGCAAATCCATCATCAACTGTTGCACACTGTGATAATCCAGCGGAATGGTCCATTCGGCATAGCCTCCCGCACTGGCAGCAGAATCGCCGGGCGACATCTTCAATAACGCGATGGTCACTTGCTGCGCCAACGTCTCCTGCGTGTGACGCAACACGGCGAATGCCCAGTCAGGATAAAGCGGTGTACTGAGCGCATAAGGAAAACCTTCGGCTTGCTGTGGGTTCAGGATGCGGAAATCCTGAAGGCTGATCTTTCCAGCGAGCGCCATGCTTTCGAGTAAATCGGTGCGTACCGTACCGGCATCCGCCTTGCCGTCGCGCACCGCATACACAATTTTGTCCTGCGGGAAGCCGGCAAATTCCAGCTGTTTGAAATCTTTATAGGGATTGATGTTTTGCCGCGCAAACTCACGCCAGGCGAGCCACCAACCGCCAAAGGCGCTCTCATGCACCGCCATAAAATGCCGGCCCTGTACATCGGCCAGCGTTTGAATATCGGTTCGATCCGCGCGGCTGAAAATCACCGCGCCCAACACGCTATAGCCCCCCTGCGGAGTTTTGCTCTTCAGTGTGGCGATGCGCGTAACGCCGAAGCTGTACTCCAATTCAGCATAAGAGCCAGGATTAGTCAGCACGAACTCGACATCGTGATACTCCACCGCCGGGCCAATGTCATCATTGTTGAGCGGCACAATAACAAAGTTATAGCCGGGAATTTCTTTGGAAAGATAGTGTGCGGTAGGTGCCCAAGCCTTCAGCGCCTCATCTTTGCCGCGATGGGCGAGCACCCCAACACGCACCAAGTGATCTGCTGCCAACGCGGGTTGCGGAGCCAAGCTAGGCAAACCAAAGCACAAAATCACGAGTGTGATTAAAAAGCGCGTCATGAATCGGGTGGTGAATTAAGTTCGAGCGCTCAGTCTAGCACAGCCCCAATGAGTAAATTGGACACCACAAGTTCCCCCCCGTTTGATCCAGGCAAGGTAACGCAAGCCCTTAAAAAACCACAAAAAGGGGCTAGTATTATTTTTCCAGGTTGCTATAATTTCGCGGTCGGTCGGGGATCGAAATATGGTTTGACCGATTTCTGATTATGGTTTTGTCTTACACACTAGGAAAAGGGAAAAAAATGAAACACTCTGCTCTGCTCGCCGCGTTGATCGCTGCTCTGTCTCTGGCTGCATGTGGCCAAACCGAAGCTCCTAAGGCTGAAGCGCCTGCTGCTGCTGCTCCGGCTCCTGCAATGCCTGCAATGCCCGCAATGCCTGCTGCTGACGCTGCTGCTCCTGCTGCCGCTGCTGCTGCCGGCGCTGCTGATGCTGCTGCTGGCGCTGCTGATGCTGCCAAAGGCGCTGCTGACGCTGCCAAAGGCGCTGCTGACGCTGCTAAGAAGTAAGTATTTTGTAGTAAGCAAAAAAGCTGGCTATATGCCGGCTTTTTTGTTGCCTGATTTTTCGTGCAGTTTAGAGACTCCTCCATTCGAATCCCAATGCTTGATCGGCGATACCGATCCAGCTTTCCTCGCAGTTGATTGCCTCCGCCAACGCGGAGCGGGCCAATTCCGGTAAATTATTTTTATGACTTAAATGCGCGGCAAGCAAGTGCGCCAATTTGCTTGTGTCGATGCTACGCAGCAGATCAGCAGCAGCCAAGTTGTCTAAGTGGCCATATCGTCCACTGACACGCTGTTTCAGGCTGGTGGGATAGGGTCCATTGGCCAGCATTTTGGTATCGTGATTGCACTCCAACACCAAGGCATCGCAGCCAGTGAGCATTTGCTCGATATGCGGCGTGATCGTTCCGGTGTCGGTGAGTACGCCTAGTCGGTGTTGCCCATCGCCGAACACAAATTGAATCGGCTCGCGCGCATCGTGTGGAACAGGAAACGGTTCAACGTAAAGATCGTCAACCGCAAAACTGGCGTGGCTATCAATCACCCGCGCATCGAGCGGCATTTGATCTAAATTTGAAAGAAAGGCGAGACTGCCGTGGGTGAGCCACACCGGCAGATTGAATTTATTTGCGAAGCGGGTAACTCCGCCTATATGGTCAGAATGCTCGTGAGTGACGACGATGCCGGCGAGATCGCTTGGTTCCAATCCAAGCCGGGCTAGGCGAGAGACGGTTTCCTTGGTGCTGAAACCGCAGTCGAGGAGGATGCGGGACGCACCTGCCTCGACCACCAAACCATTGCCTTCACTCCCGCTGCCTAGGCTGGCAAAGCGCATTTATTTGAGTTGCTCGTAGAGTAGCGTGAGAATTTTGCCTGCGGTTTCTGATTTATCAGTCGAGCCATCCTTGGTGAGTAATTTAACCTGGCTGCCGTCAGCGGCTTCTGCCACTTGAATCTGATATTGCTCAAGGCTTTTCTTCTTGTCATCGCCGCGCCAAAAGGCCAGCTTGGAGAACCAGCCTTTTTTATCTTGCTTCTCGATGTCAATTTCCGGATCGATATAACGCACGTAATATACGCCACGCGAACGATCTCTATCTTCAACGGTGAAACCCACGCGATCCAGTGCCAAGCCCACGCGACGCCAAGCGCGGTCGAAGGGGTCATACAGTGCCAAGCTGCCGCCGCCATCGCCGGGGCGAGTCAATTTGGCGCGCTCCTGTGTCGTGCCGCCAGCGAATTGTGCTTGCGCGCGTGTTTCTTCCACGCCGAAACGCACCATCAAACGGCGCAGGAATTCGGCTTCTAGTTCA
>JAYVBU010000012.1:0-2072 GCA_043750335.1 Betaproteobacteria bacterium
TGCAGCACATTGCAGACATTGGTGAAGCCCGCGACTTCTAGCGCATTACCTGCTTCACGCGAGCGGTTGCCGCTGCGACAAATTAAGATCACCGGGCGATCATGCGAAGCGGCCATTCGCACTTGACCAACGAAATGCGGGTTCAAATCCCAGTCGATGCCGTCGTACCAGGGGATGATGATCGCGCCGACCGGGTGGCCGACGAATAAAAATTCGAATTCCGAGCGGCAATCGACCAGTACCGCATCTTTATGCCCGATCAAAAATTCGTGCGCTTCCAGGGGGGTGAGGTGTTTCATACGGCTCAGTATAGACGCGCACGTCCGGGAAGCAAGGGGAGCCGTGCTATTATAAGCGCCCATTTTCACTCGATTTTTTGTGATTTTCCATGCCCCGCGACTGCACCGAACAGCTAAAAATTTTGCTCCAACAACGCATCCTGATTCTGGATGGCGCGATGGGCACAATGATCCAACGCTATAAGTTGTCGGAAGCGGATTATCGCGGCGAACGTTTCAAGGATTGGGCTTCCGACCTCAAGGGCAACAACGATCTGCTGACCCTGACCCAGCCCAAGATCATCCGCGACATCCAGGCGGCTTATCTCGACGCGGGTGCGGATATTTTGGAGACCAATACCTTTAACGCCACTTCCATCGCCATGGCGGATTACCAGATGGAAGCGCTGGTGTATGAATTGAATTTTGAAGCGGCCAAACTTGCGCGTGGTGTAGCGGATGAATTCGAAGCAAAAATACCGAATAAGCCGCGTTTTGTGGCGGGTGTGCTCGGGCCGACCAATCGCACCGCGAGCATTTCGCCGCAGGTTAACGACCCCAGTTACCGCAATACCAGCTTCGATCAGTTGGTGACGGCTTACACCGAGGCCATCAACGGCTTAGTAGATGGCGGCGCGAATATCCTGATGGTCGAAACCATCTTCGACACGCTCAATGCCAAAGCTGCGCTCTTCGCCATCGAACGCTATTTCGATACCCATGGCTTTCGCATGCCCATCATGATTTCCGGCACTATTACCGATGCCTCGGGGCGCACGCTCTCGGGCCAAACCGGCGAGGCATTTTGGAATGCGCTGTCGCATGTGCGGCCGCTGTCCTTTGGCCTGAACTGCGCGCTAGGTGCGAATGAGTTGCGCCAATATGTAGAGGAGCTCTCCAACAAGGCCGATGTGTTCATCTCCGCTCACCCCAACGCCGGGCTACCGAATCAATTCGGCGAGTACGACGAGACGCCCGAAGCCATGGCGGCAGAAATCGGCAGTTGGGCTGCTGCGGGGTATCTGAACATTATCGGCGGCTGTTGCGGCACCAGCCCGGCGCACATCCAGGCGATTGCGGATGCGGTAGCGCCTTACCCGCCGCGCCAGATTCCACAGATTGAGCCGCAGATGCGGCTATCGGGTTTGGAGCCGTTCAATATTGGTAAAGACTCGCTGTTCGTGAACGTCGGCGAGCGCACCAATGTCACCGGCTCCAAGCTTTTCGCGCGCCTGATCTTGAACGAGGAATACGACCAAGCGCTGGCGGTGGCACGCACCCAAGTGGAAGCCGGCGCGCAGATCATCGACATCAATATGGATGAAGCGATGTTGGATTCGGAAGCGGCGATGGTGAAGTTTTTGAACCTGATCGCGTCCGAACCGGATATCTCCAAAGTGCCGGTGATGATCGACTCCTCCAAATGGAGCGTAATCGAAGCCGGCCTGAAATGTATCCAGGGCAAGGGCATCGTCAATTCGATTTCGATGAAGGAAGGCGAGGCCGAGTTCATCGAGCGCGCCAAGCTGTGCCGCCGCTATGGCGCAGCGGCGGTGGTGATGGCCTTCGACGAAACCGGCCAGGCCGACACCTACCAGCGCAAGATCGACATCTGCGCGCGTTCGTACAAGCTGCTCACCGAGCAAGTCGGCTTCCCGCCCGAAGATATTATTTTCGATCCGAATATTTTCGCGGTCGCCACCGGCATCGAAGAGCACAACAACTACGCGATGGATTTCATTAATGCCACGCGCTGGATCAAACAAAACCTGCCGTATGCCAAGGTCAGCGGCG
>JAYVBU010000013.1:0-4682 GCA_043750335.1 Betaproteobacteria bacterium
GGTGGCGGTTCAGGCCGTTCCCTGAGCTTGGCCTGCGCCACGCTTAGCCCTACAATGTTCGGGTTTCCAAAGCATCGTATTCAATGAGCGCAGCGTTAAGGCCAAACCGCCCTTTTAACATCCCCCTGAATCTTCTCGACTCGCCTCCGCGCGTACAGAAGCGCTATCTGATTTACTTCCTGATTCTGTCTGCCTTATTGCACGTTTTGTTTCTTTTTGTGCAATTTACAGACGGTATGCGTAAGCAAGCCGACGATGGCGCGCGTCCCCTGCAAGTGGTGTTGGTGAATGCAAAATCCGCCAACCGTCCGCTCAAAGCCGAGGCGCTGGCGCAAGCCAGCCTGGAGGGCGGCGGCAATACCGATGCCCAGGCCCGCGCGACCTCGCCGTTTCCCATGACCGACAATGCCGAGCCGCAACCCGAACTCAAACAACGCCAAGCGCAGCAACAAGAACTAGAGCAGCAACAGGCGCGCTTATTAACCCAGCTTAATTCCAAACCTACCCTGGATAAACCTGCTCCAATCTCGCGCCAAATAGAAATCGGCCAAACCCCGGACGCCACCGACCTAATGGCCCGCAGTTTGCAAATGGCCAAGATACAGGCGCAAATTGAGCGCGACTATAACGCCTATCAAAGTCGCCCAAAACGCAAAAACCTCGGCGTCCGCGTCGAGGAGTATCGCTTTGCGCGCTATGTCGATGATTGGCGGCTCAAGGTCGAGCGCGTCGGCAATTTGAATTACCCAGATGAGGCGCGACAGAAAAAGCTCTACGGCAGATTGCAAATCACTGTGCACATCAAATCCGATGGCACCTTGGAGAAGGTAGATATCGACCGTTCATCCGGCTCGAAAATTTTGGACGAAGCGGCTGTACGCATCGTCCAGTTAGCCAGCCCTTACTCCGCCTTTCCTGAAGACATACGGCGTGACACCGACATTCTTGGCATCACCCGCACGTGGATTTTTACCCGCTCAGACCAGCTTTCCAGCGAGTAGTCGGCTTCACAGATCAAACCGGCTTTAGCCGCAAATTCGCGTGAATCGCCCACCGTCTTTTCTACTTTTTAATTCGCGTCTATTCGTGGCTAAAGGGCTTTCGCCATTTTGGACCGTCAAGTCCACCAAACATATTTAGCTTCCCGCTGATTACTGGCTTTCTATATAATAAGCAATTGCTTATATTATTATACTCAAAGGAATAGCATGCACAGCGGAACCTCCATTACCCAATTCATTATCGAAGAGCAGCGCCACATTCAAGGCGCGACCGGCGATTTCACCTCGCTCTTGAACGATGTAGTCACCGCCTGCAAAGTGATCTCGAATGCCGTCTCAAAAGGCGCGTTGGTCGGTGTAATGGGCTCGGCGGGCTCTGAGAACATCCAGGGCGAAACGCAAAAACAACTCGATGTGATTACCAACGAAATCATGATCCGCTCCAACGAATGGGCGGGTCACTTGGCGGCGATGGCCTCGGAGGAGATGGACGACATTTACCCGATCCCCGCTAAGTATCCGCGCGGCAAATATCTGCTGGTGTTCGACCCGCTCGATGGCTCGTCCAATGTGGACGTGAATATCTCCGTCGGCACGATTTTCTCTATCCTGCGTTGCCCCGGTGAAGGCGATTCGCCCAGCGCAAAAGCCTTTATGCAGCCCGGGACCAAACAAGTGTGTGCGGGTTATGCCATCTACGGCTCCTCCACCATGTTGGTGCTCACTACCGGCCATGGCGTGAATGGTTTTACCCTGGATCGCGATATTGGCGAATTCATCCTCACCCATCCCAATATGACCATCCCTGTGGATACCAAAGAATTTGCCATCAATGCTTCCAATTCCCGCTTCTGGGAGCCCGCCGTGCAACGTTATGTGGATGAATGCTTAGCCGGCAAAAGCGGCCCCAGAGGTAAAGATTTCAATATGCGCTGGGTGGCTTCGATGGTGGCCGAAGTGCACCGTATCCTCACCCGAGGTGGCATTTTTATGTACCCCATGGACAGCAAGCTGAAGGAACAAGGCGGCAAGCTACGCCTGTTGTATGAAGCCAATCCCATGGGCATGATTGTGGAACAAGCGGGCGGCGCGGCATCGACCGGCTATGCACGCATACTCGAGATCGAACCGAGCGGCCTGCACCAACGTGTACCGGTGATTCTCGGCTCTAAAAATGAAGTGGAAACTGTCATCGGCTACCACCAAGAAGCGGTCGATCAAGCTGCGTAATCTTTCGCGTTGCGCAAGCAAAAACGGCGACCAACAAGGTCGCCGTTTTTGTTTTAAAGCGAGGCTGCGCTAGGCAGTCTTTAGTAGCGTCGCGGGCTGCGGACGTTGCAGTTTGCTCAGAATACCCTCCAGCACGACCAGTTGTTTTTGCAACGCAGCTTGCGTGGATTCCAATTCCAACAAGCGCTCTTGCAGCGAATCAATGTTGTCGTGAATTTTACGAATATTTTCGAGACGGCTTTCGATCTGCTGCTTATGATCGTTGATCTGGGTAATCAGCGGTGTCAGTACGTTACGCAACCACACATCGCACTCGGCTCGGGTTTTCTCGAACACCATGCGCGCCTCGCCCACCAGGCTCAAGAAAAATTTGCGGATCAAAAAATGTTTCTCAGTCATGATGTTGATCGGTTCGCGACAAAAATCTTCTGCATGGTGCGCGAGTACGCGAATCGATTCTAAATATTGATCTATGGATAGTTCCGGCGCATGGCGGCGCTCGAAGCCATGTTTGACGTGGAAGCGAATGTAGGCCGCATCCACCAACCCCTTGATCTGCTTGGCGTGCTTATGGATGTGCTTGTATTGATGCGCGGTCTGGCGAATCAACATTTGCATGCTGCTCGACAGCCCAGCGGTAGTCCAACTGCCCTGGATCGAGGCATGGGATTTTTCCAGAATATCATCCAGGCGTTCGATGCTGAGATTGCTAATCAACAAGCGCCCCTGCTGCGTGATGACGCCGCGCGTGACGTTGAAAGCCTTGACCGTTTGCTCATAGCTTTGTTTGTCCTGATCCAGCATGCTGAGCATTTTGTGAATCACTTCCTTGTTCTTACCGGAGAGAGAAGACAGCTCTTTTTGCTCATGCCGCGCGGCCGCGATCTGCTGGCGCACACTATTGTAGGAAGCGAGCACCAGCGCACCAATTTCTTGCGTCACGCTCTTGCGTAATATCTCCTGCCGCGTAGGGATGATGTCATTGGCGAGCACCTGCTCCAGCCGCTCGATGCCACTCTTGGCGAGCAAGGCTGAATCGTTTTTGATTTTGGCGACCAACGCTTTTTGCGCGGAGACCGCCAGCACATTGGCTACGGGCAAACCCAACTGTTGCGCGGTGGCTTCCTGCTGGCGTTGCACACTTTGCTGAATTTTGTCCCACGGTTTTAAATCGTCCCACAACACATCAATTTTATTGAGCACGGCGATGGTGTGCTTGGCGTGCTTTTGCACATGCTTCTGCCAAATTTCCATGTCTGACCGAGTGACGCCGGAATCGAGCGCGAGCAGGAACAACACCGCGTGTGCGTTCGGGATCATGGAAAGTGTCAATTCCGGCTCGCTACCCAGCGCGTTCAAGCCCGGCGTATCTAAAATCGCCAAGCCATTCTTTAAGAGCGGGTGGGGGTAATTAATGAGGGCATGCCGCCAAGCGGGAATCTCCACTCTATCGCCGCGCACCATTTCTTGCATGGTCGTGTCCTGGTCGTCCCAGAGGCCCAAGGTACGCGCTTCTACTTTGGATACCAGCTTAGTCTGCGTGAGACCTTGCATCGCCGCCATCATCTCATCGGGTGAGTTGAGGTTGAGCCGCGTACTCACCCATTCAATCGGCTTGCGCTTAAATTGGCTGATGGTCTCATCGCGATAGCGGGTCTCAATCGGCAGCAAACGGATGTAGGGTTCTTCACGCGGATCGTAAAACAACTCGGTCGGGCACATGGTGGTGCGCCCCGCGTCGGAGGGCAGCAAGCGCTGTTTGAAGTCGGCAAAAAACAAGGCATTAATCAGCTCGCTCTTGCCGCGTGAAAACTCAGCGACAAACGCGAGAGTGACGTGATCCTGCTTCAGACTCTCCAGCAAATCAAACAACTTAAGCGATTGATGCGCCTCGATGCCTTCGGTGTGCTCATCCAGCCAATCTTGATAGGCCGTAATGGCGGCGGCTAAATCGTCGCGCCAGCGTTGATAATCCCTAACCTGTTTTTCTAGTAAAGCGCTCATGCAATTACCCACAAAGATTCTGGTTCAATGGTGGCTCCGTACACTTCCACCACTTTGTGCCTGCCGTTGACTACGCAAGGTCAACACCCAACAAGCTTTTTTTGCATCGCGCCTGTACCAGGCCATCTCACATAAAGCTCGAATGCACGAGACTCAGCAGACTGGGCAAGATAAACAGCACCAACACATAACAAACCAAGACGATGACCATCGGCGATAAATCAATATTGCCGATAGGCGCGATCATTTTTTGGATGCGCGCGGCGAAGGGCCGATTCATGGCATTGAGCAAACTCATGTAGGGGCTGTATGGATTAGCCAAGCTAATTACAAACAACATGAATTGCAGCAAAATCACCATCCACAGCGCAATTTTGACCGTCTCCAGCAATGCGCCTAAAGCCACGCCACTCGTAAACGCCAAGCCGAAAGCAGCCGCGCGGCCCG
>JAYVBU010000014.1:0-2064 GCA_043750335.1 Betaproteobacteria bacterium
CCGTCCGAGTCCATGGTCAATACATGCGTGTAACCCCCCGCTGCTGCTTGATTTAGTCCATGGAGCACCGCTGCGCCCTTACCCTGGTTGTGCGACAAAACTAGTACACGTAAATCGCTATCCTCTGCCGCCATCACCAGCAAACCCTCGGCACTCCCGTCGTCGCTGCCATCCACGACAACCCATACCGGCGTCCAATACTGGCGCGCGGCGCGCACGGTTTCATAGACTTTGGCGCCGGGGTTATAACTGGGGATGAGCACGAGATGCGTGCTTGAAACAGCCGTCATGTGGGTTGGCGATCCGGCTGCGTGGGCAGTGAATGCGTCGAATAGAACGCCGAGCCATGAACCAGTTCATGCGCAAAATAATGCTCCAGCTCCGCCATAAAATCGTGCGTCTGCTGCGGTGGATCAAAGCGCCGACCGAGACGCACCCGGTAGTGAATCGGCATCGGTGGTTTGCGAAACAACGACCAGCCTTTGCTCAGATATTTGGAATCGGTTTCGATCAACACGGTTTGTATGGGGGCATCCGCATGGTGGGCAATCAGCGCGACACTCCCTTTGAGCGCGTTGACCGGATTCGTGATGGTACGGGTTCCTTCCGGAAACAGTAGCAGGTGGCTGCCGCCTGCGACATCCTGGGCGGCGATTTGCACCATGCGGCGAACCGGATCGTTGCGGATATATCGCGCCAGCCGTGCGCCTGCACCGAGAAACAAATTGTTCATCAAGTTGGCTTTCAACACGCAAGCGACATTGGGCAAGCGCGAAATCACCATCACCGCATCCAGCATGCTCGGGTGGTTGGGCGCAATAATCAGCGACGGTTCATCGCGTAGCGTGTCGAGCGCACTCAAATCAAAACTGCAGCGGCGCGAAAGACTGAGGCTCGCAAGATACAACCGAAATCCGGCCATGATGACGTAACGCCCCAGTGCCCTGCCCCAGCGCATCGGCAATAAAGGGTGAAGGATTAGCGCGATTGGCGTCCATGTGAGGCATACGACACCTAACCAGATCAGGCCCAGATACAACACCAGATAATCGTAGACAAACAACACGCCCCGCCCGACTAAACGCAGCATCAGGTGTGCGGCCCGGGCGGCAGCGAATGTCCGGCGGTCGCTTCAATTTCCAACAGCAAATCGGGTCTGCAGACGTCCGCCTGCAGGTAGATTGCGTGGAGGGGCTGTCCCACAATGCGCTCCAACTCCGCGCGAATCTGTTTCAAGTCAGACGCATGACGTACATAGACTTTGTAATGCAGTTGGGTCAGCTTGAATTGATTCGAGTGCGTGCGGGCATTGGCCTCGGCCAACACCGCCTGAATATTCGCTATCGTCTCGCGCGTTTGCGCGACCACGTCATCTGCGTGCAGCGTGGCATGGCCGACGATGCTGGCTGTGCCAGAAATAAACAATACTTCGTCCTGCCCAAGTTGCACGAGGCTTGCGCGCGAAAAAGTCGGGCTACGCGGGCCGTATTGCTGCGGATATTGGTAGGCGCTGATCTGGCGCGGGTTCTCGATACTCACCGGCATCACGCGTCCGGCCAAAAAAGCGATCGTTAATGGCCCCTGTGTCGAACCTGGCTGCACAAATCCCAGTGCACAGGCTGCGGGCACATTGCCTGTGACCTCGCGCCCATGCGCGAGGAAAGCATCCTGCCGCCCCAGGTTGAATTGGCTATAGCGTTCCAGCTCAAAAGTATGATGATTGATGTCAGGGATGTAATTCCAAAAACGAAACAAATAGGGAAACTCCAACGCATCCAGCAGCGTAAATACCTGGTCGTAGGCTGACTCGGTGGCTTGCTGGAGCGGGGTTTTATTCGCGTCGGCCTTGAAGCCTGATTCATCCAGCACCATCACGCCAAATACCACATCATTGTCGTGGCGATAATGGATCGCCCCGGACCGACCCTGCGTTAAATCACCGTGACCGTGCCAGACCTCACAGATGGAATCATCCCCATCCAGGCGCTGCATTGGCACGCGCAAGCACGGAATATCGGCGCTAGGGGAGATCTCGTGCTCGACTGCGCTTGCAGCAAAACAGAG
>JAYVBU010000015.1:0-2059 GCA_043750335.1 Betaproteobacteria bacterium
GAAGAACACTTGGTCGCGGCCACGCTGTTGAATGCCGCACTGAAAGATGCCAAGCGCTATTTGGGTGAAGTCGCGCTGGCAGACATGGAGCGCGAACGGCGCAATTTAATTTTGGCGGAACTGCCCGAAAATCAACCGGGCGTGGAATTTCACAGCGGTGGAACGTGATTCACAACACGATCAAAGTAGCTCCCCGCGACGGGCCTCACCGTCGCGTCACTTTAAAACACTGCCCATCTTCGGCAAATGCGAGTGGCCCCGTGTAGTGTTTGCGTATTTCACGCTTGGATTCTGCCTCTCGACCCAGGGTGCGTTTCATGCGGTGGGATAATACCAACTGCCGCACCCGTGCTTCGGCGGCTATCTCGCCGATCACCGAAGGTGGCATGTGCAGATTGCGCGCAGTGCCCTTTTCGTCCTCGGGTATTGCATTGTGCGCTACCAACACATCGACTCCCGCAGCCAACAATGGCAGCGTGTGCTTGTCGCCATTCATATCGCCACTAAAGGCCAGCGCGCGCCCGCCAATGTCGATACGCCACGCTAGCGCTGGGATCGAGCCATGATGTACGGGGACCGCCGCGATGTTGAATCCTTTTCCCTCTACCACCGTTTGCACGGCACTACCTTCGGTTGTCACGTTGTGCGGCAACAAACGAAATGTTTCTTCACCTGTTAGATATCCTGAAAGATAACGATATGTGCCTGCGGGTGCTGCAAATAATGATTGAACGAATGCCACTGTATCCGGTATTCGCGTATTGCCCGTTGGGCCATAGATCGGCAAATCTAGCGTACGGTCGGTAAAAAATGCCGCTTTAATCAGCGCAGGTAAATCGGCGCTGTGATCTACATGTAAATGCGTCAGCAAAACGACTTCTAAATCCTCGATGCGCGCGCCACTTTGTTCATAACGCAACATGCTGCCCGGCCCCATGTCCACCAAAATGCGCGCCCGACCATCTTGCCATACCAGATAGGCGCTGGAGGCACGTTGATCGTCTAGCTCCGGCCCACCTGAGCCCAACACCTGCAACCAAACCCCCGCACCTCGACACGGCTGACTCGCTGCGCGGCTATCCGCAGCAGCCAAACAGAACATCACACCGAGTATTCCTATTTTATTTTTCCAAATATTCATTAACACAATCGACGTCCCTTTTTGTGGGTGATGGTTTTGGATGATGGGTACTGCACACAGGATGAGCCACTACGATAGCCAGAGAAAAGGGGATACAACCGCGCTATGCGCTCGCTTAAAGCTCGGGGACAAGCAAGGCGCGAACAACTGCAACCAGCTCTGAAAATTCTCCGGTTTTTTCGACGTAGGCATTCGCCCCAGCGCGCATGGCTTCAGCCGCCGGAAACAGATCACGATAGGAGGTGACGGCGATAATAGGCAGCGCAGGCAGCGTTTCATTTGCGCGTAATTTTCTGATCGCATCAATTCCAGAAAGACCGGGCAGTGACAAATCCATAATCACTAGGTCGGGGCGCGTTTGGCCGATCATCTCCAAACCTTTTATCGCATCGGTGGCGCGCGTACAGTCGTACCCCGCATGGCAAAACACGATAGTCGCGAGCCGCGCATGTGCATCGTTATCTTCGATTACCAGAATTTTTTTCAGCGCTGCCCCCAGGACATATGCAAAATCAATTGAAGCACATAAAAACGGCTTTACTAAGTTGAAACGCTATGCGACCTACCGCCCACTTTACTGCTTCGCCCGAACCCAATCTATCAAGGGTAGCCAATGCTCCAATTCTTTTTCGCTGTGCGAGCGCGGCAGATCGAATAAGGTCTCGCCCATCGCAGCGGCTTGAATGTAAACCTGCGTGTCGCGCAGATTGGTGATGACGGGCAGCTCGTACTTTTCAAAATAATGCTGCAAGGTAGCGGCGGCACGGGTGCGCGGATCGACGCGCATGCCGATGGCAGCGATAGCGACGTGATGGTGTCGCAGGGATTTGTGTTCTTTTAGCGTATCGAAAAATTCTGAGGTGGCCCACATGTCAAACAACGATGGCTGCACGGGAACCAATATTTTATGCGCGTGTT
>JAYVBU010000016.1:0-21104 GCA_043750335.1 Betaproteobacteria bacterium
TACTCGACCCAGAACCAGGATCGCGGCGAGTGGATCGAGTTTCTCAAACTACTTAAACGCCATCGCCCTCGCACCCCGGTGAATGGCATCATCCTCGCCATTTCCTTTCCGGAGCTGGTGCAGGGCCAGACCGAGACATTTGCCGTCTATGCGCGGCAAGTTCGCCAGCGCATCAATGAAATTGACGAAGTGTTTGGCGTCAAAGTCCCGGTGTATATCTTTTTCACCAAAATTGATCTGCTCGGCGGCTTTACCCAGTTTTTTGAAGACTTCACCGACGAGGAGCGCGCGCAAGTGTGGGGCTCGACGCTATCACACGAGCAAGGAGCTGACTTCGATGCGCCGCGTGTTGTGGGCCAGCACTTTGACACACTCATGCGCGGTCTGGCGCAGATGGGTACTGACAAGTTGGCGAACAATCGCGGCAATGTAAAGCGGCCCGCTCTATTCGCCTTCCCCATCGAATTCAACGCCATGCGCGATTCGGTTTGCAATTTCGTGCAGCTTTTGTTTGAAGACGACCCCTATCACACGAAACCTTTGCTGCGCGGATTTTACTTTACCAGCGCCTTACAGGAGGGTGTACCCCAGATCAACGCAGGCAATCGCGTCTCGGCCCAATTCGATCTCGCCAAACGCGGTTTTGATATGAATGTCGCGCCGCAAAGCCAGGGCTACTTTCTGCGCGATACCTTCCGCGAAGTTTTGTTTCCGGACCAGCATTTGGTCGGGCGGCAAACACGCCCTAGCGCGAGCCGCGCACGTGTAGCGGGCATCGCCGCCGGACTGGTGGCCTTGGCTTTATTAGCAGGCGGCTGGACGTGGTCTTTTGTCGGTAATCAAAAATTGATCGACACTGCGCAAACTGAATTGCTTGTCTCACGCAAGCAATTGGCTAGCCACGATTTGCTAGAGAAGCTCAATGGCCTATACACGCTGCAAATGCGTATCGAGCAACTTTACAAATACCGCGCCGAGGGACGACCTTGGGAAATGGGCTTAGGCTTATATCGAGGCGAGCCCGTTGAGCGCGCTTTACGTTTGGAGTATTTCGACGGTGTACGCCGCGTGATGCTGTCTCCAGTGAAAGGCAACCTTGAAGCCAAGCTGGCAGAACTGAGCCCTAGCCTCGACTTGCTTCCAGCACAAGCCAAGCCAGGTTTGGCACAAGCTGCGGCCCAAGTCGGCAAGGCATCCTTGCAATGGGTGGCGCAAAACGCAACCACCTCGAAGCCCGTGAATGCGCGTGATGCTTTGCAACGGCTGCAAGCGCGCGATAAACAAATTAGTCCCGCTGGCGCGCAAACACCTGAGACGCCGCAAGCCGCGCCAACTGACCCACAAGTGGGTCAAGCAAAAATGGAAGAGTATTACAACGCGCTCAAGACATACTTGATGTTGAACATGCAGGCGCGCATGGAGATCGCTCACTTGTCCGACCAAATGCCGCGCTATTGGCGGCCTTGGCTACAGGCCAACAAAGACGAACGCAGCATGGCCGATATCAACAAACAGGCCGAACGTATTGTCGCTTTTTATGTATCGCAACTTAAAGAAAGCGACCTGCCGCTAATCGAAAATCGCGAAGCAACGGTGTCCAGTAGTCGCGAAATATTGCGCGGCGCAATGCGCAGATTGTCCGCGAAGGAACGCATTTATAACGAGCTGAAAGCGCGCGGCAACACCCAATTCGCAGCGCTGACAGTTGGGCGGATTTTAGAAAACCGCGATGCCGATACCGTCGCAGGCAGCTACGCACTACCCGGTGCTTTCACCCGTGATGCATGGGACAAATATTTCCGCAAAGCCATTCTTGATGCTAGCAAGGGCGAGATTAAAGGCGATGACTGGGTGCTGGCGACTTCGCTCGCGGACAACCTGGGGCGCGACAGCGATGTCGAGCGTAATCGTGGGGAATTGGAAGCGTTGTACAAGGCCGACTACGTTCGCGAGTGGCGTAAGTTTCTACAGGGTCTTGCGGTCAGCGACTTCCCCAATTTAGAGGCTGCCGGCGTGCGCTTAGGCAAGCTGGGCGACGCACAACAATCCCCCATCAAAAAAATCATCGCGCGCGCCGCCTACGAGACCGCGTGGGACAACCCATCCGAATTACAAAAGACTTTGGAGAGCACTAAAAACTCCGTACTGGATCGCGTCATGTCCTCCGGTGCATCGTCCAATGTCGCCGTTGCGCAAGCCACCGGAGAAGTCGGCGGTAAATTCCGCGTACTGGCGCAATTAGCTGCGGCTGACGCGGGCGGACGCCCTGCGCTAAATGGCTATCTCGACGCGTTGCTGAAACTGAAAGGCCGCGTCGCCGGAATTGCCGCAACAAGTGAACCCGGGGCGGCGTCACGCCAGTTCATGCAAGTCACTTTAAGCGGCTCTGCCTCCGAGTTGGTGGATGCATTGCAATACGTCGATGGACAGATGCTCGGCAGCGCGGATCAAGACACCAAAGACGTTTTGCGGCCCCTGCTCGTGCGTCCTTTGATCTCGACCTACGCTTCGCTGGTTCCGCCTACCGAGGCAGATATCAATCGTTTATGGAGTGAGCAAGTTTGGCAGCAGTGGGTTTCGTTGTCCGGCAAATATCCGTTCGCCGAATCAACGAACGAGGCGCAAATGACCGATATCTCCAAGTTTCTCCGGCCTGGTGATGGCACGTTACCGAAATTTATTGATCGCGTGTTGGGGCCACTAGTTTTGCGGCGCGGCGAAAATTATGTAGCGCGCACTTGGGCCAATATGGGCGTGGATTTCAATCCTGGATTTCTGGCCGGCATCTCGCGCCTGACGAGTGTCGCAAACGCTGTGTTGCAAGAGGGGGACGGTTCTAAATTTGAGTTGCAGCCCGTGCCCACACCCGGCCTCTCGGAAATCACCATCGAGATCGACGGCCAGCAATTACGCTACCGCAATGGCCCGCAAGCGTGGACCACTTTCTCTTGGCCGGGCGCGACCAATCAGCCCAGTGCACAAGGTGCGCGTTTGAATATTGTTTCCTTCGCGGGGGTGGCCACGCCGATTGCCACCCATCCAGGCCGCCTAGGTTTGATGCGCTTACTGTCCCAGGCTTATGCTGACAATCCCAATGCGCACGATGTGCGCCTGGAGTGGCGGGTGAAATCCGCTGACGGGCGTACACGCGATGACATGATCCCTATCCGCTTCAATTTTCGCATGGTATCGGGCGCGAACCCGATTGCTTTGTCGGGGCTGCGGCGCGTGGGATTACCAGAAAAAATAGCGAACTGAGGAGTACGCGCATGGGTATGCCATTTCTACGGCCACAAGAACACGCTAGCGATTATGCGGTCTTCGGTAAATTACCGCAGCGCGCAGATTTTGTGCGCGTGAATGCCGCGCATCCTACCGTCAACGAATTGGATGAACGTTTGGCGAGCGGCTTGGCAAGCTTGGTGGGGTTTAGTGGTTGGGAACACCGCTACGACAATATGCCTGCGGTGATCTATGCCTGTCGTGACCGCGCAGCACAAAATTGGATGATCGGCGCATGGCGCGCTAGCCGAGACCAAGCAGGACGACGCTTTCCCCTGGTGGGCGGCGTACTGCGTGGCGCGGAAGATATTGATACTAACTCCCCGCTGATCCCGATTGCTTACGAAGTCTTCCACGATGATTTAGTCGCGCAGATTGAAAACGCGCTCGATAATTCTGTGGAAGCCTTATCTTGCCAGCAATATTTGCAAGGTTATGCAGCCGAATTCAATGTGCATGCCATAGACTTTGACCTCGCGCGTGCCGTGCTTACCCGTTTTGCCGACATGACCCCTGCAACCGAGCTGGAGCGCGGATCGGCACAGACGCTTTCCAATGAATCGCTGGGGCAAGCCTGTTTGAACATCGCCTTCCATGCCGACTATTTGCGGCGCTTCCCCTCCAACGACAATCAGCCGATCGTGATTCACCTGCCGGGCGAACCCGGTCAGTCGGCGTTGGCCGCAGCGGCTTGGCTTGATTTAATTGATCGCTTGTCTGGCGGGGTCGGCAGGATTGCCGGTTTATTTCTCACCAGCGGCTCGCGTTTGTATGTATGCCTAGACAGCGTCGCCGAAAAGATGATGCCTTTACTGTTAGGCAACACTTTTTCCGATGACGATGCGCTCAACCTCGCAGATGAGCTGGAGGTTTGGCGCTCGCATTCTTTTTATTCCGAAACAGCCTATGCGCTGTCTCGGTTGTTGGCTAATCCCGCTGCATCGGTTGCTGATTTGTTGAAATTCGCTTCCCATGTAGGTGGACGGTTGGCCGTGTCGCGTCAGTAGATAGGGAGGTTGGTATGGCAAAGGAAAGTACACAGAAGAAATTATCCCGGGTGCGTCCGCCGCGGGTCCAAATCACTTACGACGTCGAGGTCGGAGACGCGATCGAGACCAAGGAGCTGCCGTTCGTGCTAGGTGTGCTGGCCGATCTCAGCGGCAAACCCAAAGAACCATTGCCCAAATTGAAAGATCGCAAGTTCGTTCAAATCGACCGCGATAATTTCGATGACGTACTCAAAGGCACGGCACCAAGCCTCGCCTTGCGCGTGGACAACAAACTCCAAAACGACGGTACGCAATTGTCGATTGATCTGGATTTCGAAAAACTCGAAGACTTCGAACCGACCGCCATTGTGAACCAGGTTGCGCCGCTCAAGCAGTTGCTCGACATGCGCGCCAAACTCTCCGATTTACGCAACAAGGTAATGGGCAACGAGAAGCTCGAGGAAATTCTCGACGACGTGTTGCGCGATACCGAGAAATTGCGCGAAATCGCCGCACAGAACCAAGCCAAATAAGGGGCCATTATGAATACGCAAGTGCAAACCCAAACTCAGGCGGAGGTGATACCGCCTAGCACTGGCTTGCTCGACTCGATTGTCGATGAAAGCCGCGTCGCGACCAATGAGCAAGAGAAAAACCATGCCCGTAATTTAATTACCGAGCTGGTCGATCAAGTGCTGGCCGGCACGGTGACCGTGTCCAAAGATTTGGTCGCCAGCCTCGATGCGCGTGTAGCCGAGATAGATCATCTGATTTCTGAGCAACTCAATGCGGTGATGCACCATCCTGATTTCCAGAAACTGGAATCTTCATGGCGCGGGCTGAAGTATTTAACTCAGCAGTCGGAAACCAGCACCATGCTCAAAATCAAGGTGCTCAACACCTCGAAAAAAGACTTGGTGAAAGACTTCAAAACTTCGCCCGAATTCGATCAGAGCGCGCTGTTTAAAAAGATTTACGAAGAAGAATACGGCACCTTCGGCGGCGCACCTTATGCCGCTTTGATTGGTGACTTTGAGTTCTCGCGCCATCCGGAAGATTTCTATTTACTGGAAGAGCTTTCACACGTTGCCGCCGCTTCGCATGCGCCGCTAATCTCGGCTGCATCCGCACAATTATTTGGCCTCGACAGCTTTACTGATCTGGGAAAACCGCGTGATTTAGCGAAAATCTTCGACACCGTCGAGTACGCTAAGTGGAAATCTTTCCGTGAGTCGGAGGATTCGCGCTATGTCGGTTTGATGTTGCCGCATGTCCTGGGTCGCTTGCCCTACGGACGCGATACCGTGCCCGTCGAAGAATTCAACTTTGAAGAAGATGTGGACGGCACAGATCACTCTAAATATTTATGGGCAAATGCCGCGTATGCCTTCGGCGCGCGTCTGACCAGCGCCTTTGCCAACTTCGGTTGGCTCGCTGCAATTCGTGGTGTAGAGGGCGGCGGACTGGTCGAAGGTTTGCCTACGCATACCTTCCGCACCGACGACGGCGAGATCGCGCTCAAATGCCCGACAGAAATTGCGATTACCGACCGCAACGAAAAGCTCTTGTCTGATCTTGGCTTTATCTCACTTGTGCATTGCAAAAACACAGACTACGCGGCTTTTTTCAGCGGCCAATCTTCGCAAAAAGCCAAGAGCTACAACACCGACTCGGCCAATGCCAATGCACGTTTGTCCACGCAGCTGCCCTACATTTTCGCAGCCTCTCGTATCGCGCATTACCTCAAGGCGATCATGCGCGACAAAATTGGCAGCTTCGCCTCGCGCCAAAACGTGCAGGATTTTCTCAACACATGGCTTTCACAGTACGTGTTGCTAGACGATTCGGCATCGCAAGAAGCCAAATCGAAGTACCCCTTGCGCGAAGCCCAAGTGGATGTGGTCGAGGTGCCGGGCAAGCCAGGCGTGTATCGCGCTGCCGCCTTCCTGCGCCCACATTTCCAACTAGACGAATTAACAATTTCATTGCGCTTGGTAGCTGAATTACCGCAGTCGGCGCGCTAATTTTTTCAACCCACCCAACCCAAGGAGAAACATATGGCATTTGACGCCTTTTTGAAAATCGACGGCATCCCAGGCGAAAGCTCCGATGACAAACACGCAGAATGGATCGAGATCGTGTCTTTCGACCACAACATGGAGCAGCCCGCTTCGTCCACCGCCAGCAATGCCGGCGGTGCCACTGCGGAGCGCGTCAACCACGGCACGTTCAATATTACCCATCTGTTGGACAAAGCCAGCCCCAAGCTGTACGAAGCCGTCTGCACCGGCAAGCACATCAAGGATGTAACGCTAGAGCTGTGCCGCGCCGGTGGCGACAAACTTAAATACATGGAAATTAAGTTAGAGCAGGTTTTAGTCTCCAGCATCGCTCCCTCCGGTGCGGCTGGCGGTGATTTTCCTTCGGAGATGGTCAGTTTTTCTTACGGTAAAATTAAATGGACCTATACCCAACAGAAACGCGCTGACGGCGCGGGCGGCGGTAATGTGTCTGCTGGTTGGGATTTGACCAGCAACAAGGTCGCAGCCTAAACGGTAAGACACTCGGCGGGCAGTTCTTGCCCGCCGCTTTTTTTCAAATATTCAATCCGGCGCAAGCCTAACTTTTGTTCGTATTTTGTCGATATGACGAAAGGATATAGTCGCGCCATACGCCTACTCAGAAGTCGATGCACTCGATACAACAGACCTAGTTGGCACCCACCAGTGCGTCGCATTGGTGCAGCATTATGCCAAAGCACCACACACATCGACATGGAAGCAAGGTTCAGTTGTAAAAGGAAATCTGCAAATCACCAAAGGCGCAGCTATCGCTACATTTGTAAAAGGGAAATACCCCAATATGGGCCACGGCAATCACGCGGCTTTGTATGTAAGTCAAGATGCTGGCGGTATTTGGGTAATAGATCAGTGGAAAAGCGAAAAACGACCTAAAGTGTACAAGCGGTATATTCAGTCAAAAGGGAAAGGGAGAGATGGTCAATACATTGATCCCAGTAACAATGCAGATGCCTTTTCTATTATTGAGTGAGGTGCGCCATGCTTCTGCAAATTAGCCCATCAGCTTTTCGTTTATTGCATTTCGTGTGTTGTTTTCTCTATGTGCTGAACGATGCAGCCGCTCAAGAGCTTAGCTGCCCACCTGAATTATTATCTTCTGCGATAAAACTGATTGATATTCCCGCACCCTGGGCGGGATCAGTTCAACGTTATCCGTTGGCGCTCAAAGCTGCGGGGTTTTTTGATGGTGCTCCCTCTAGAATGGCTGAACTAAAACCATTTTCCGTGAAGGAAGGAAATAAAAAAGTGGTCGAGAAGTGGTTATTCGATAATGAATATAAATGGCCAGAAGGTAAATGGCTCTCCTGTGACTACGGCGACGGAGTTGTATCTCTATCGAAAGAGATACCCAAGGAAATTTCTGAATGCACTGTTATTTACGAGAAAAAAAATAAGGCTAAGCCAGGCCTTATTCAGATAGTTTGTAAGTGACTAAGTTTTTGGGCTGTTTATCTTAATGCCTGCAATCTTTGAGGGCCATCTGCACGCGCTTCCATGAGTGCTAAACACAAACCCCCGGCATAACCGGGGGTTTGTGTTTGATGCTGCCAATGCTTCCTGAGTTTTTACTGTTCGGGCGGCGTAACCACTTCGGTGTAGCCACATTCCTTTTGCGGGCACACTTTCTCCGTGCCGCGACGCTTGGTTATCTTGATCGTGAGCAAGGGCCATGCGCATTTTGGACAGGGCTCGCTAACTGGCGGATTCCACACGGCGTATTTGCAATCCGGGTAGGTGTTGCATGAGTAGAACATTTTGCCGTAGCGGCTCTTGCGCTCAATGAGCGAGCCTTTTTTGCACTCTGGGCAAACGATACCGCTGTCTTTAGGTTTTTCAAGCGGCTCGATGAAGCGGCATTTCGGATAGCCGGTGCAGCCGATGAAACGGCCATAGGGGCCGGATTTAATAATGAGCGGGCTTTCACACTTAGGGCAGACGCGGCCCTCTAAAACCTCTTGTGCGGGGGCGGCGGCGCGCTCGGCTTCGGTCTCGTTGGCATTGCGCGTGTAATCACACTCGGGGAATCCAGAGCAGCCGATAAAGCGTCCGCGCTTGCCCAGTCGCAGCGTCAAGTGCTTGCCGCACTTGGGGCAGGCCTCGTCCATTTGTTCGGTGGTGACATCTTTGCGCGCAATGTCTTTCTTTTCCGCGAGTTGCTGGGCGAAGCCAGTCCAAAATTCTTTCAGTACCGGAAGCCACTCGCGCTGGCCTTCGGCGATTTGGTCTAATTGGTCTTCGAGCTTGGCGGTGAAGTCGTAATCCACGTAACGCGTAAAGTGCTCGGTAAGAAACTTGTTTACGATGCGACCCACATCGGTGGGCGTAAAGCGTTTCTTATCCAGCACGACATACTCGCGATGCGTTAGCGTGGACATGATGCTAGCGTACGTGGAGGGACGGCCTATGCCGTACTCTTCCAATGTTTTGACTAAGCTGGCTTCCGAGTAGCGCGGCGGCGGTTGGGTAAAATGCTGTTCGCCGAAAAGCTTATCGACCGGGATGGTCTCGCCCTCTTCAAATGGCGGCAGTTTGGCATCACCTTCTTCATCTTCCGGCTCTTCATCCGCACCCTCCAGATACACCGCGATGAAGCCCGGGAAGACCATGGTTTGGCCGCTGGCACGGAACAGGTTTTTCGGGCCACCTAAACTTATATCGAGGCTCACCGTATCAAATTTTGCCGGGCTCATTTGGCAGGCCAGTGCACGTTTCCAAATCATTTCATACAGCTTGGCTTGATCCGGTGTGAGATGCGCTTTCATCTCCTGTGGCGTTCGCGTGATCGCGGTGGGACGCACGGCTTCGTGCGCTTCCTGCGCGTTCTTAGACTTATTTTTAAACATGACCGCCGCTTTTGGCAGGTAGTCCGGATCGAAGTTTGCCGCGATGTAACCGCGAATCTCTTCCAGCGCCTCGGCGCTCAGATTGACTGAGTCGGTACGCATATAGGTAATCAGGCCAACGGCACCGCCTCCGATGTCCACGCCTTCATATAATTGCTGCGCGACACGCATGGCGCGATCAGCGGTGAAGCCGAGTTTGCGTACGGCTTCTTGTTGCAGTGTAGAAGTAGTGAAAGGCGGTGCGGCGGTACGCGTTTTTTTACGCTTGGCGATGGTTTCGATTTTGGCGGTATCGCCCGCTTTTAGCAGCTTGGCGAGGGTGGACTCATTAGTTTTGCTGTCGCCAATGGAAAACTGATCTAGTTTCTCGCCGTTGAATTGGATGAGCTTGGAGGAAAATTTTTGTTTTCCCTTGTGCGAGTCGAGATGCACACTCCAATATTCTTGCGCGGTAAAGGCTTCAATCTCCAATTCGCGTTCGACGATCAAACGCAAAGCTGGGCTTTGTACGCGACCCGCAGACAAGCCGCGTCGGATTTTGCGCCACAACAGCGGAGATAGATTAAAACCAAACAGATAATCCAGCGCGCGTCGGGCTTGCTGCGCATTCACCAACGGCATCGCGAGTTCGCGCGGCTGTTCGATTGCTGCCAAGACGGCGGTTTTGGTGATCTCATAGAACACCACACGCTTGCAGTCTTTTTTCTTGAGGAGCTTTTTCTCTTTGAGAATCTCGGCGATGTGCCAAGCAATCGCCTCGCCTTCACGATCCGGGTCAGTCGCGATCAGTATGTTGTCGGCGGCTTTTACGGCCTTAGTGAGCGTATCCACGTGCTTGGCGTTACGCTCCACCAACTGATATTTCATGGCAAAGTCGTTATCGGGGTCAACCGAGCCGGTCTTGGGCACGAGATCGCGCACGTGGCCGTAAGAGGCGACCACTTCGAAGCCATCGCCAAGATACTTTTTCAGCGTTTTGGCTTTGGAGGGAGATTCGACTATGAGTAGGCTATGCGTCATGCGCGCGGGAGTGGTTGATTAAGGCCGGGCGCTGGATAGTAAGGGGTAATAGCCGACGCTGGCAAGTAAACGCCGCTTAGTGCAGGCGGGGCTCGTCGTCGCCAGACAAGAAATCTTCTATGAATACATAGTCTTGACCGTGGCTCCACAAGACCATCAGAACGATCCATTTGACATGTTCCAGGCTGACTTCTGAATCGGCTAAGGCCAGCACACGGTCGATCACACACTCGCGCTGAATCGGATTGAGGATGCCAGACGCTTCGAGGAAAGCAAGAAAGCCTTGTGCACGAGGATCAAGTCTAATTTGTTCTTGCGGGGCGTAACAGCGCGTGGCGGAGCTGGCAGAGAAAGCCTCGGGGTACGGCGCATCTGTGGAAAGTTGCTCCAGCCCCGTGAACCAGTCAAACGCGCGAGATATTTCATCACTATCGAAACCAGCGGCGGATAGTTCGCGCGCCAGCTTGCTGTGGTCAGGGTGTAGTTCCGCCTCAAAGTAGTTTTCAAAGAGGTAAACCAAGATGTCGAACATAGACTCTCTCATGGCGGCGGGTCTTATCTTTTGTTATGAAATCAATTAATTGCCTGAAACAGGCCGCCGGGCAGGCTGGCAACCTGGCCATTCAATTCGAGTTCTAACAGAATGGAGCAAACCTGTTCAGCCGTCAACCCTGTACGGCCTACCAGCGCGTCAATCGGTATTGGGCTGTGCCCTAAATGGCTTATGAACTCGGTGTGCTTGCTTGGTGGTCGCTTTGAATTCTGAGAGTGTGTGCTCACTGAAGATGCCCAGCCAAGCTCTTCGAGGATGTCTTGCGCGCTATCCACCAGCTTTGCGCCCTGCTTTATCAGCCGATGGCAGCCTTTGGATAAAGTGTTGTGGATAGAGCCGGGGATGGCGAACACTTCACGTCCTTGTTCGCCTGCCAAACGCGCCGTAATCAGGGAGCCACTTTTCAGCGCCGCTTCAACCACCAGCACGCCGCGGCTCAGGCCACTAATAATACGGTTGCGCTGAGGAAAATTTTGCGCCCTGGACGGCGTGCCAAGCGGGAACTCAGAAACTATCGCGCCGCGCTCAGCCAGTAGATGCGCCAATTCGCGATTGCGCGCTGGATACACAATATCAAGCCCCGTACCCACGACGGCAATCGAAGAGGCCGCACCCTTGAGCCCGCCGCGATGGGCGCAGGTGTCTATGCCCAACGCCATGCCGCTGACAATTGTAAGCCCCGCATCGGACAAGGCATGGGCAAATGCCTCGGCATCTCGCTCGCCCTGTGGAGTGGCATGGCGGCTGCCGACAATGCCCAATGCAGGCTGGTTGAGCAAATCCAAGCGGCCTTTTACATACAGTACCGGTGGTGGATTGGGCGTTTCGAGTAGAGCTTGGGGGTAGTCTGCATCTGCAAGTGTAATCAGGTGGTTGCCTGCTTGATCCAGCCAGTCGAGCGCAGGCAGGATACGCTCATCCTCCAGGCTGCCGCCAATGGCGCGCACGACAGCGGGCTCAGCAGCCGCGCACAATTGCGCGTTGCTGGCAGAGAATATATTTTCGGGGGGGCCAAACTGAGTGAGCAGACGGCGGAAAGTTTCGCCGCCAAGTCCAGATATGAAGCTTAAGGCTAACCAGTAGCGCGCTTCATCCCGTTCCGCCATATATGCGGCTTAAGGCCGCTCCACTACGTCGTTTACGTGCACGGCGAGCGAAGACTGCATCACCAGCGCGTAAGACACCTTATCGAAGGTGCGGAACACCATCAGCAGACCATAGCGTTCGTCCGGTAATTTTAGGACGCGGGGGCCGTCGTCCGCCGAAGTGGTGTAGGGCGCATTAAAACTTTTTTTCACATCGCCATCGGGGCAAGGCTCATAGGCCTTGTTGCTATCGTAGGGCTCGCTATAAGTAACCTTGGCCCCATCGCGCAAGCACTTGCTGCGTATGAAATTGAATGAGGTGTCTGCCTTGTCTTCCTTGGGTAGGGTGACATCTAGGCCGTAGCGGTAAACCGCTAGCACATGGCCGGTCTCTAAGCCGTCTTTCGCACCGCGATTAAGAGAGACAATCGAGCCGCGCCCGGCTTCAGCTAGGCCTTCATAAGAAGACATGATGCGCCCGCGAAACTCCTTGCTAGGCGAATGCGGCACGATATTGGCCAGATCGACGTTGGTGGCCGTGACGAGGCGGTCATCGCGCAGCACTTCCTGCGTGGATTTCAGAATTTCGATGGTCGTGGTTTCGCCAAACTTCAACACCCGCGCATCGCCGACATATACGGCCTCGTAACCCAGCGTCGCCTGCGTTTCAGGATCGACCAATGCTTTGCCAGGACGGAAAATATGCCACTGCTTGGGGTCGCCTTCCTTAATACCCTCTACATAGGCGCGGCTACCTGCACCGATCGCTACGCGGTTTTCTTCACTGGCTAGAATGCGCGGCGCTGTTTTCAGGGCGTCTTGTTCGATAACCAAGGGTTGCGCAAGAAAAGGCCCGATATCGGCAGGTGAGATTGCTGGAATCGCCTTGCGCTCGCCCGATTCCATGCGGGTTTGCGGCGAGCGCTTTTCAAAGTCGCGCCCTTGGTATTTTTCGCTTTTGACTAAACGCAGCTGGCCTGTGGTGCGATCCAGCACGACGACATCGCCGGGATAAATCCAGTGCGGGTTTTTGATTTCTTCTTTATTGAGCTTCCATATTTCAGGCCAACGCCAGGGGTTTTTCAGGAATTTGCCGGAGATGCCCCACAGCGTGTCGCCTTTCACCACGACGTAGCGATCAGGTGCGTTTTCTTGGATTTGTGGCGTGTCTTCGGCAAAAGCAGCACCGCTGATAAGAACGCAAGAACTGAGCACAGCTATAATAGTCTTTCGCATGATCGACCTCGGTCACGTTTATGGGCAAAATTCCATCCGCCACAGCACCTGAATATTATGCAATACGGATCGTGGACTTTGCTTTAAATTCTGCATGTAAAAGTTTAATTAAGCAAGCCTTTTAAGATGCCAATATTACCTATTCTTCACTATCCAGACGAGCGTCTGCACACCATTGCCGAGCCGGTGGCGGTGGTCGATGACGCGATTCGCCAACTCGTCGCCGACATGGCCGAAACCATGTACGCCGCACCCGGTATTGGCCTCGCGGCCACCCAAGTCGATGTGCATCTACGTGTGATTGTCATGGACATATCGGAAACGCACGACCAACTGCTCACCCTAATCAACCCAGCAATCCTCAGGGCAGAAGGCAAAGCCGTGCGCGATGAGGGTTGCCTATCAGTTCCGGGTATTTACGAACCCGTTACTCGTGCCCAGAAAATAACGGTTAAGTATTTGAATTTGGACGGAAAAGAAATTATACGGGCGGCTGACGGCTTAATCGGCGTGTGCATACAGCATGAAATGGATCATTTGGAAGGCAAGGTGTTTGTGGAATACCTCTCGCGCTTAAAACAGGGTCGTATCAAATTAAAAATGAAGAAGCGCGCACGGGAGACCATGTAGCTCATGCGTCTAATATTTGCCGGAACACCCGATTTCGCCGCCGCCGCCCTGCGAGCGCTGATTAGCGCTGGTCACGATATCGCCTTGGTGCTGACCCAGCCTGATCGACCCGCGGGGCGCGGCATGAAGCTCAGCCCAAGCGCGGTAAAAGTGGTCGCGTTGGCGCACGGCTTCCCTATTTTTCAACCCGCCTCCTTAAAAGATGCCGAGGCGCATGGGCCGCTGAAGGAAGCCGGGGCAGACCTTATGGCGGTCGCGGCTTATGGCTTGATTTTGCCACAGGCGGTACTGGATATCCCGCCGCTGGGTTGCATCAACATTCACGCCTCGCTTTTGCCGCGCTGGCGCGGCGCGGCGCCGATTCAGCGTGCGATTCTGGCGGGGGATCATGAAACCGGCATCACCCTCATGCAGATGGATGCGGGGCTGGATACGGGCGATATGCTGACCAAACACCCGATTCGCATCGAAGACGACGATACCGCGCAAACCTTGCATGATAGACTCGCGGCCCTCGGCGGCATGGCGATTGTCGATGCGCTAGACGCGCTCGACGGCCTCATGCCCGAAATGCAGGACAACTCGCTCGCCACCTATGCCGCCAAGCTCAGCAAAGAAGAAGGCTTGGTCGATTGGCGCAAACCGGCAACAGACATTGCGCGCGCCGTACGGGCCTATACCCCTTTCCCCGGCGCACAAACACCATGGCAGGGTGAAAGTCTGAAGCTGTGGATAGCCGAAGCAATAGATGCCAAAGGCGAAGCCGGAACGGTACTGTCAGCGGATAAAACCGGGATTGTCGTAGCCTGCGGACAAGGCGCTTTACGCATCGTCGAGTTGCAACGCGCGGGCGGAAAAAAGCTTCATGTCGCGCAATTTTTGGCGGGCTGTGACATCAAGCCTGGTGAACGCTGGGGCTAGATGTCCGCATTTGAATTTTTGCGCGCGTCCCATATTACGGGGACGCGTTTAAGAGAAGGAACAAAAAACCATGTTTGGCAATTGGGTGAAAACCGCCATGTTGATACAAATGGCCCACAATGCTTGAGCCGCAAGCCTTGGCCGCTGGCCTCTTGGGTGAAGTGCTCGCCGGTCGCAACCTCAATGAGGCCTTGAGCGATCTCTGGTCGCGTCACCCGGCACTCGATCCGCGTGTGCGGGGTGCAATACAGGACTTGAGCTTTGGCAGCTTGCGCTTTTTTTCTCGTTTGGATTTTTTGCTGCAAGCATTAATCACCCGTCCTATTACACATGAAGGTGTGCGCTGCCTGCTTTTGGTCAGCTTATATCAGCTCAACTATTCTAAAACGCGCCCCTACGCCGTGGTGGATCGCGCGGTAGAGTCGGCGCGCGGCATGGATGCGCCGTGGGCGGCCGGTTTCGTCAATGGCGTACTGCGAAATTTTTTACGCTCCAAGGAAGAGCTGCTAGCGCGCGCCGATGGCTTTGAGCCTGCGCGCTATAGTCACCCGCAATGGTGGATTGATCGCTTACGCCTGGATTATCCCGACGACTGGGCAAGCATTCTCGAAGCCAACAATAGCCATCCGCCCATGACCCTGCGCGTGAATCAACGACAACTTGCGCCCGATCAATACCGCACACTATTGCAGGAGGCCGGGTTAGAAGCAGACCTGCTCGAAGGCGGCGCGCTGCGCCTGAAAAAACCCATGGGCGTGGATAAGTTGCCGCGCTTTGCCGAGGGTGCGGCATCGGTACAGGATCAGGGCGCGCTAAGGGCCGCCAACTTGCTTGACCTCGCTCCCGGCCAGCGCGTGCTGGACGCTTGCGCCGCACCCGGCGGCAAGGCGGCGCATATTTTGGAAATAGCCGATGTCCTGCTTACTGCGTTGGATAAAGACGCTGCACGATTGAAGCGTGTAGCAGAAAATTTTGCGCGCTTGAATCTCAAGGGGCGCTTGATTGCGGGTGATGCCGCGGAGCCGCAAGCATGGTGGGACGGCAAGCCTTATGATCGGATATTAGCCGATGTGCCGTGCTCTGCCTCGGGCGTGGTGCGTCGTCACCCAGATATCAAGTGGCTAAGGCGACCATCCGACCTCGCACAATTTGCGGCCTCGCAACGCACGATTCTCGCGGCCTTATGGCATCTATTGGCCCCCGGTGGTAAATTGCTGTACGCGACCTGCTCGCTCTTCCATGAGGAAAACGCCGACATCGTCACCGACTTTATCGCGAATCACCCCGATGCTAAACACCTGTCCATCCCCGACCTTGCAAACGGCCAACTATTACCGAGCGCAGAACACGACGGCTTCTTTTACGCCTTGCTGGAAAAAGTGCCTTAGCGCATTTCTCGCAGCGCTGGCAATCGCCTGCGTGTGCATCTCGCCCTCTGGCGCACAAGCAGAAGGCATTAGCGTAAAAAATGCGGAGCTGATTCCCAGTGATGACTGGTATTACCTGAATGCCGATTTCAATGTCGGCATGCCCCCCGCCCTGGATGACGCCCTGAGCAAAGGCATTAGCTTGAACTTCATGCTCGAATTCGAGCTCACGCGCTCGCGCTGGTACTGGCTCGACGAATCCATCGCCAGCGTACGACAAAATTTACGCATCAGTTACCACGCCTTGACGCGGCAATATCATTTTTCCGGCGTCGGCGGCAATAAATCCTTTAACACGCTTTCCGAAGCCAAAGATGAATTAAACCGAGTGCTGGATTGGAAAGTGCTTGAGCGCAGCCTGCTGAAAAGAGGCACCCCTTACAACGCCGCAGTGCGTTTGCGCTTGGACGCCAAACAACTACCCAAGCCGCTACAAGTGGAAGCGTTGGGCTCCAAAGACTGGGATCTCGCGTCTGATTGGCAGCGCTTCACCATTACGCCCTAGTGACTAAACTCCGATACATCGTCTTATCCAGCGTCGGCCTTGGCGCCGTACTCTTGTATCTGCTCTCACGCGCGAGCAGCAACACCGCCTCTTTCGCCGAACATTACACTTTGCTGCTGGTGCTCAATGTGTTGCTGGCGGCTGTGCTCATCGGGCTCATCGGCTATCAAATCTGGCTGGTAAAAAAGCGCATTCGCGACAAGGTATTCGGAGCGCGCATGACCATGCGCCTCATCATTATGTTCGCCTTGATGGCGATCATTCCGGGCACCTTGATCTACGGCGTTTCAGTGCAATTTCTCACGCGCTCTATCGAATCTTGGTTCGATGTGCGCGTGGACAAGGCGCTTGAAGGCGGCTTGAATCTAGGACGCAGCGTACTGGAAGCGCAACAAAATGACTTGGTGCATAAAGCGCAGGCCATCGCCATCACGCTACAAGAAGAATCGCCCGGCAGCCATTCACGCTTGCTGGACCAACTGCGCGACCAAATGGGTGTGCGCGAAGCCACCCTTTTTTCGGCGCACGGCACAGTACTCGCCATTGCAAACGCACCCGACGCGCACGACGCGATTCTCCCGCTGATGCCGGGGCCAACAATTTTGCGCGGCATTCGCGCCCAGCGGCCCTATAGCAGCATCGAAAGCGTCCCCGACAAGGGGCTATATCTGCGCGCTGTCGTCCCGGTAAACGTGCTGTCCTTGAGCGAAGATGTGCGCGTACTGCAATTGATGGAGCCCGTGCCCGTCAAGATCGCCAAGGATGCCGAATCCGTGCAAGGCGTGTACCGCGATTACAAAGAACTGTCTTTCTCGCGTCACGGGCTGAATAAATTATTCGCGCTCACGCTGACTATGACGCTTCTATTCTCACTCTTATCGGCGATTGCGCTGGCCTTTGTTTTGTCGCAACGCATGAGCGCACCACTCGGCTTGCTGGCCGAAGGAACCAAAGCCGTGGCCAAAGGCGACTTCAGCCCGATGCAGCCGGTCAAAGCGCGCGATGAATTGGGGCAGCTGATGCAATCATTCAACACCATGACGCGGCAGCTCGCCGAAACCAGCGCAGTGGTAGAACACAAACAGCAGCAATTGGAAGCCTCCAAGGGTTATCTGGAAAGTATCCTGGCGCATCTGTCCAGCGGCGTACTCGCCTTCGACGAAAAATTTTCGGTTAAAAGCGCAAACTTGATCGCCGCACAATTGCTTGGTGTCGAGCTGGAAACCTTGCGCGGCTTGAATGTGGTGGACTGGAGCGAACAAGTACCGCACCTGACCCCGCTAGCGCAAGCATTGGCGCCGCATTTCGAAAGCGAAACGCAAAAAGAATGGCAGGCGCAAATCGAATTGACCCTGGATGGCGGCGCGAAGACCTTGCTGGTGCGCGGCAGCCGCTTGCCAGCCGGGATCGACAATGGCTATGTCGTCGTGTTCGACGATGTCACGCGCTTGATTCAGGCACAGCGCGATGCAGCCTGGGGCGAGGTCGCACGACGTCTAGCGCATGAAATAAAAAATCCGCTGACGCCAATTCAGCTCTCTGCCGAACGGCTCGTGCACAAACTCGCCGCCAAGCTCGATCAGGCCGATGCCGAGATGCTGGAGCGCGCCACACAAACCATCGTCAATCAAGTTGCGGCGCTTAAAACCATGGTGGATGAATTCAGCCAATACGCGCGTCAACCGACACTGCAACTGCAAGCATTAGACCTCAACGAACTGGTGGGCGAAGTACTGACACTGTACGAAAACGCGCCGGTGACGCTGCAAACGGAGCTTGCGTCTGCACTGCCCCAGATAAAAGGCGACTCGAAGCTGCTGCGCCAAGTCATTCACAATTTATTGCAAAATGCACAAGATGCACTCGTCGGTCGTGACGCCGCGCAAATTCGCGTACGCACTGATCTGGAAAATGGACTGGTCGTTTTGCGTGTGACTGATAATGGCGCCGGCTTCCCGCCTGACATCCTGGCGCGCGTGTTTGAACCCTACGTGACGACCAAAGCCAAGGGCACAGGCTTGGGACTCGCGATTGTTAAAAAAATTGTAGAAGAACACAGCGGTCAGATCGAGGTGCGAAACATCGAACCCGCTGGCGCATGCGTATGCATCAAACTCCCCCCCGCACCGGTGACCGCCTAAATAGCTGCACGTTTTTTCCGGGATAATAAAAATCTATGAGCAATATTTTAGTCGTCGATGACGAAGTCGGTATCCGCGAATTATTGCGCGATATTCTGAATGACGAAGGACACCAAGTTCGCCTTGCAGAAAATGCAGAGGCTGCGCGCGCGGCACGCAGCCTAGATCGACCCGATCTGGTGCTATTAGATATCTGGATGCCCGACACCGACGGTATTACCTTGCTCAAGGAATGGGCGACCAACGGCCAGCTCACCATGCCAGTGGTGATGATGTCCGGTCACGGCACGATTGATACCGCAGTCGAGGCGACCAAAATTGGTGCCTACGATTTTTTGGAAAAACCCATCGCGCTACAAAAATTGCTGCACACCGTCGGACGCGCCTTAAAGCGCACCGAGGCAACAAGCAACCCACAAAGCGGCTTTTCAAGCATGGGAAAAAGCCGCGTCATCACCGAACTACAAGCACGCTTGCGGCAGATGGCTAGGTTGCGCGGCGCGCTACTCTTCATCGGCGAACGCGGTAGCCCTTTTGAGCGGGCCGCACAGGCCGTACACAATCCCGACACCCCATGGGAAGCACCAGAAGAACTAGCGTGGCTGGCCGAAAATCCACTCGACAAACTGCAAGCCGCAAAAGGCGGCACACTGTTCATTCGAGAAATCGGCCATCTCTCCAAACTCGAGCAACGCGGCTTAGCGCTCCTATTCTCCCGCCTAGAAAAATTTGACGTGCGCTTGATATGCGCTTCGACCCAACATTTACCGCGCCAAATCGTCGAGGGGCAATTCGATGCCGATTTATTTCAATCGCTCAGCGGCATTACCGTGAGCCTGCCCGCCTTGCGCGAGCAGCGCGAGGACATTCCAGAAATCGCCAAACACTTTTTGCAGCAGTTAGTCGAAGCCAAACTGGTCACGCCCAAAGAACTCAATATAGCGGCGCTGAATGCACTACGCATCCACGATTGGCCAGGCAATTTAGCAGAGCTGCACAACGCGGTACGCACCCTAGCGCTGAATGCCTTGCATGAAGATATCGGCGTAGATGAAGTCAAGCGCGTCCTAAGCCAATTCGATCCGCTCGCCCCCGCCGCCCAAGGCCCCGGCATCTCGCTCGACTTGCCGCTGCGCGAAGCGCGCGATATTTTTGAAAAACAATATTTTGAGCATCACATCGAAAAAGCGGCTGGAAACATGAGCCGCGTGGCAGACGCTGTGGGCTTGGAGCGCACCCACCTCTACCGCAAATTGAAACAGCTCGAAATCAAGCTTTCGCGCAAGCCAGAATAGGCGTAGATCACCTGCGCGGGCTTGTTGCTGGTCTTACCCCGCGTTTCCTCAAAACATCCGCGCACACCAAACCTCCTTGAATTCAAACAAATACGGGCTGATTTTCACTCAAAATCGAGCCCGAAAAGCGCGCATCAAACCTATAGGTGACAAAACCTGCCTCAGACCAGTAAAATTTAGGGTTTTCAGTACGCAAATCTTCTAGGGAGTCATCATGTCCGCAAAGCACCCCGTCATCGCAGTCACGGGTTCATCCGGCGCCGGCACCACCACGGTGAAGCGCGCCTTCGAGCACATTTTTCGCCGCGAAAACCTTAACGCCTTAGTGGTGGAAGGCGATAGCTTTCACAGCCTGGACCGCAAAGCATTCAAAGAAGCCGTGGTCAAAGCCGAAAAAACCGGCACCGCCGCCCCTTCGCATTTTGGCCCTGATGCAAACCATTTCGACCTGATCGAAAAGTGCTTCAAAGATTACGCAGCTAAAGGCGAATGCAACCGTCGCTACTATTTGCACAATGACGAAGAAGCCAAGCCGTACAAACAAGACGCGGGTACTTTCACCCCTTGGGCAAAAGTAGGCAAGGGCACGGACATCCTGTTTTACGAAGGGCTGCACGGCGGCGTTGCTGCGGGTAAGGTTGATGCGACCAAATACACCGACCTGCTGGTCGGCGTAGTACCCATCGTGAATTTGGAGTGGATTCAAAAAATTCACCGCGACGCAGCCGAGCGCGGCTACTCACCCGAGGTGATCGTAGATACCATCCTGCGCCGCATGCCGGATTATGTGCACTACATCACCCCGCAATTTTCACGCACCCACGTCAACTTCCAACGCGTACCAACGGTGGACACCTCCAACCCCTTCATCGCACGCGACATCCCGACGCCAGATGAAAGCTTTATCGTTATCCACTTCAACCGCGACATCGCAGACGACGTAGATTTCCCCTACCTGCTCAACATGATTCACGACTCCTTCATGTCCCGCCCCAACACCATCGTCGTGCCAGGCGGCAAAATGGGCTTCGCCATGGAAGTGATTTTGACCCCGATGATTCATGATCTGGTGGCGAAGAAGAAAAAAGCGAAATAA
>JAYVBU010000017.1:0-10101 GCA_043750335.1 Betaproteobacteria bacterium
ATACGGCACGCACTTCTTGTAAGTCGGCGATGGTTTTTGGAAAGCGCCAGCTCCGGCCCGTCTCTCGCTAAAGCGTTAAAGTTGCGGCTTACGTTGTCCACCTAGGCTCCATACCTGTTCCAAAGCCCCTGAATATACCGCCCTCCCTGTTAAAATCGGCCTTTGTTTACGGATGCCGCCATGCCCAACCGCCTCGCTCAGGAAACTAGCCCTTACCTTTTACAACACGCCGATAACCCCGTAGATTGGTTGCCATGGGGAGAGGAAGCGCTAACTCTAGCGCGTCAACTCGACAAGCCCATCCTGCTTTCAATCGGTTATTCGGCCTGCCATTGGTGTCATGTCATGGCGCATGAGTCGTTCGAGGATGCGGACGTGGCTGCGTTGATGAATGCGAATTTCATCAACATCAAAGTAGATCGCGAAGAGCGGCCCGATCTGGACCATATCTACCAGCATGCACATCAGCTTATGGCGCGTCGGGGTGGTGGTTGGCCGCTGACTATGTTTCTCACGCCGGAACAAGCGCCGTTTTTCAGCGGTACGTATTTCCCCAAAGCACCACGCTATCAAATGCCGGGCTTGCTCGAGCTGTTGCCAAAAATTGCCGATTATTACCAAAAGAATAAGGCTGAGATCGCAAGCCAAAACCCCCGGCTGGTCGAAGCGCTGGAAGCGGCAATACCCAAGCCTGACGCTGAAGCAAAGTTAGCACTTGCTCCTTTGGATGAAGCTGCGCGCGATTTGGCCGGAAACTATGATCGGGTGTGGGGCGGATTTGGACGCGAGCCGAAATTTCCACGCCCTACCGAGCTTGAGTTTTGTATGCGCTATGCGGCGGCCAAAGAGCGCGACGATGTGGGTGAGATGGCGGTTTACACTCTGCACAAAATGGAGCAAGGCGGTATTTACGACCAGCTGGCTGGCGGTTTTTGCCGTTACTCGGTGGACGCGCACTGGGCGATACCTCATTTTGAGAAAATGCTCTACGACAATGGCCCCTTGCTCGGCTTGTATGCCGATGCCTACGCGCTGACAGGGCACGGGCGATTTCGCCAAGTCGCGCAGGAAACGGTGGGCTGGTTGACGCGAGAAATGCGCGATACGGCGGGAGGCTTTTATTCTGCGCTGGATGCCGATTCGGAACACGAAGAAGGAAAATTCTACGTGTGGACACCAGAAGACGTGCGCGCGTTGCTGACGCCGGATGAGTTCGCGCTAGTCTCCCCGCACTACGGATTGGACTTGCCCCCTAATTTCGAGGGAAAGCTCTGGCACTTCATCATCGCGAAGCCGTTGGAGGAGGTAGCCGACGACCTTAATCTGCCTATCGAATCGGCTCAGCAAGTACTTGCTTCGGCTAGGCTGAAACTTAGCGCTGCCCGCAATAAACGTGTGCGGCCAGGTCGTGACGACAAGGTGCTGGCAAGCTGGAACGCGCTCATGATAAAAGGCCTCGCGCATGCTGGACGCGTGTTCGGTCAAGCGTCATGGGTGCTGCTGGCACAGCAAGCGACCGATTTTATCAGGCGTGAAATGTGGGTAGATGGCCGCTTACGCGCCACCTATAAAGATGGCCAAGCCCGCCTAAACGCCTACCTGGACGACTATGCATTCCTGCTCGATGCGCTGCTGGAGTTGATGCAAACCGAATACCGCCCGCAAGATGTGCAATTTGCCCAAGAGTTGGCGGATCGACTACTGGCGCAGTTTGAGGATAGCGAGCACGGCGGCTTTTATTTCACTAGCCATGACCACGAGCCGCTGCTACATCGCCCCAAACCCGGCCACGATCAGGCTACCCCGTCGGGCAATGGCGTTGCGGCATTTGCCCTGCAACGCTTGGGTCATGTGTTGGGCGAAGCGCATTATCTTGCAGCCGCAGAGCGGGTACTCACATCGTTCTACCCTGGAATTGCATCACAGCCTGCCGGGTACACAACTTTACTCATGACGCTAAAGGAAAACCTAGCGCCGCCCGATATCGTAATAGTCCGTGGGCCCGCTTCTGCGATGGGCGTCTGGCGTGATGCGCTCGCGGCAACTTATTTGCCGAACTCTTTAGTTATTTTTCTGCCAAACGGCGTAGCGAATCTGCCTAGCGCATTGGCAAAGCCGGAGTCAGCAGAGGTCAACGCCTGGGTGTGCCAGGGCGTTAATTGTCTGCCAGTAGTCGCCACGCCCGAAGCGTTGATAGCGCTTTGCAATGGTGTAGCGGACGTTTAACATAGCGCCGCTCAAGAATTTTTAACTGATGTATTTAAGGAGATAACATGAAATTTGCAGCAATCGGAATCGCCGCCGTCGGTATTTTGCTTGGTACCCCCGCTCTGGCAAACGACGGTCAGGCGCTCGCCACCAAAAACGCTTGCTTGGCCTGCCATCAAATTGACAAAAAGCTTGTTGGCCCCGCCCTTAAGGATATCGCCGCGAAGTACAAGGGTGATAAAACCGCAGAAGCCAAGCTCGTAAAAAAAGTAAAAGAGGGTGGCAAGGGCGTTTGGGGTGACATCCCCATGCCGCCAAACGCGCAAGTATCCGATGCAGACATTAAGACCATTGTGCAATGGATGTTGACGCTGAAATAAGCGATTCACCTCCCGCAAAAGAGCCGGCTTAAAGCCGGTTTTTTTGTTTTTGGGATATACTTTTCAGATATCAAAAAAACAACTGGAGCCCCCGTGAAATCTCGTCTGCTTAGCCATCTCATTCTGGCAACACTTAGCCTAGCGCTCGCTGCGTGCGACAAACAAAGCACAGAAAACGCGAACGAAATCGTCGTCAAAATCGGCTCGGTCGCGCCCGTCACCGGCCCGCAAACCCATATTGGCAAAGACAATGAAAATGGCGCGCAGATGGCGATTGATGAAGCCAACGCGCAGGGGATGATGTTGGACGGCAAAAAAGCAAAATTCGTACTGGTGTCGGAGGATGATGCAGCCGACCCCAAAACCGCCACCAACGTCGCACAAAAACTGGTCGATCAAAAAGTCAAAGGCGTGATCGGCCATCTAAACTCTGGTACAACCATCCCCGCTTCAAAGATTTATCACGATGCAGGTGTGCCGCAGATATCGCCATCCGCCACCGCCATCCCCTATACCGCGCAAGGTTTCCAGAGCGCATTTCGACTGATGACCAATGACGAACAGCAAGGCCGTGTACTCGGCCAGTTCGCCGCCGCCAAACTGGGCGCGAAAAAAATTGCCCTGATCGACGACCGCACCGCCTACGGTCAAGGCTTAGCCGATCAATTTGAAAAAGCCGCCAAAGCGGGCGGTGCAGAGATTGTCGGGCGCGAATACACCACGGATAAATCCACCGATTTCACCGCCATCCTCACCTCGCTCAAGGGCAAAACGCCCGACCTGATTTTTTTTGGCGGCATGGACCCACAAGGCGGGCCCATGGCGAAACAAATGAAACAACTGGGAATTAAAGCAAAACTCCTCGGTGGCGATGGCCTGCAAACCGTGCAATTCATCACGCTCGCCGCCGATGCGGCTGACGGCGTGATAGCCTCCTCACCCGGTGTGCCACTCGACACCATGCCCGGCGGAAAAGCATTCAGCGATAAATTCAATGCTAAATACGGCAAGATTCAGCTCTACGCGCCCTATGCCTACGACGCCACCAGCGCCATGCTCAAAGCCATGCAAGCCGCACAATCGGCCGACCCTGCAAAATATTTGCCTGAGCTCGCCAAAATAAATTTCACCGGCGTGACCGGGCAAGTTGCCTTCGACACCAAGGGCGACATCAAAGGCGGCGCAGTCACCCTATACCAAGTTAAAAACGGCAAGTGGGAAATGTTAGAAACCGTTTCAGGCGCGACACCGGGCAAATAAAGCAGACTGATATGGCGGGGCAAGCCCCGCCTATTCTTGTGGACATCTTCCTACAACAACTCATCAATGGCCTCGTCCTCGGCAGCGTGTATGCCTTGGTCGCACTTGGCTACACCATGGTCTATGGCATTCTGGAGCTGATTAATTTCGCCCACGGTGAGGTAACCATGATCGGCGCGATGATCGCACTCGCCGTAATCGGTGCGCTGGCAGGTAGCCATGTCGATTTACCCGGCACAGTAATCGTCTTGCTCGGTGTGCTGGCGGCAATACCGTTGTGCATGATCCTGGCGTACATTATTGAGCGTGTGGCGTATCGGCCATTGCGCAACGCGCCGCGCTTAGCGCCGCTCATCACCGCCATCGGCGTATCCATCCTGCTGCAAAATATCGCCATGATTATTTGGGGGCGGCAATACATAGCCTTCCCCCCCATCCTGCCCGTGAGCACTTATCATCTCGGCGGGGCCACCATCAGCGGGCTGCAAATTTTCATCTTGGTGCTATCCCTCTTGCTCATGGCGGTGCTAGTGCTGCTGGTAGAAAAAACCAAACTCGGACGCGCCATGCGCGCCACCGCCCAAGCACCGCACATCGCCGGGTTAATGGGCGTGAACACAAACAATGTCATCTCACTCACCTTCATCATCGGCGCAGCGCTCGCCGCCATCGCAGGTGTGATGGTGAGCGCGTATTACGGCATCGCGCATTACTACATGGGCTTCTTGCTTGGGCTAAAAGCCTTCACCGCCGCCGTGCTCGGCGGCATCGGCAATATCGCAGGGGCGATGCTCGGTGGCCTGCTGCTGGGCGTGATCGAATCCATGGGCGCAGGCTATATCGGCGACCTCACCGGCGGCTTCATGGGTAGCCATTACCAAGACGTGTTTGCGTTCTTTGTGTTGATTCTGGTGCTGGTGTTCAGGCCGTCAGGATTGTTGGGTGAGCGAGTGGGGGAGCGTGCGTAGATTATGGTATTAAATAAATCTTCACCACGGAGGACGCAGAGTACACGGAGCGGAAACGTAAAAGAGAATCGACGCTGTTTAGTGATGCTTCGCGCTAAAAAGAGTGTTTGGTTTTCCTCCGTGTACTCTGTGTACTCCGTGGTTCAAGGTTTTTCACCCACATGAACATTCGCTTCACCCGCAAACCCTGGTTCGGGTTAGCGCTTATCGCTGCGGCGTTAATGCTTGCGCCGTTCCTAGTGCAAGCCAGTCTCGGCACTTACTGGGTACGCATCCTCGATCTGACGCTGCTCTACATCATGCTCGCACTCGGACTCAATATTGTGGTGGGTTATGCGGGCTTGCTCGATTTGGGCTATGTCGCGTTTTATGCCGTGGGCGCGTATCTGTATGCGCTGCTGGCTTCGCCGCAGTTTGGGCTGCACTTGCCTTTCTGGTTGGTGCTGCCTTTGGGCGCTTTGGTGGCGGGCATGTTTGGGGTGTTGCTGGGCGCGCCGACGCTGCGTTTGCGCGGCGATTATCTCGCCATCGTCACGCTTGGCTTTGGCGAAATTATTCGTATCTTTATTACCAATCTCGACCGGCCTTTGAATATTACCAACGGCCCGCAAGGCATCAATCTGATCGACCCGATTTCAATCGGCGGTTTTTCTTTCGCCCATCCGCAGGCGTTGTTCGGGATGAATAGTGTGCAGGCTTATTACTATCTTTTTCTCGCGCTGACCTTGCTGATTATGTTTGTTTGCCTGCGTTTGCAGGATTCCCGTATTGGCCGCGCCTGGGTTGCGATTCGCGAGGATGAAACGGCGGCAGAAGCGATGGGTATTAATACGCGCAATATGAAGTTGCTCGCCTTTGCCATGGGTGCGAGTTTCGGTGGTGTGTCGGGCGGTTTGTTCGCGAGCTTTCAAGGCTTTATTAGTCCAGAGAGTTTTAATCTGATGGAGTCGGTCATGATTCTATGCATGATCGTGTTGGGCGGCATGGGCAATATTCCGGGCGTGATTCTCGGCGCATTTTTGCTCACCATTTTGCCCGAGGCGCTGCGCTATGTCGGTGACTTGCAGCGTCTTTTATTCGACCGCGTATTGGTCGATCCCGCCGATTTGCGCATGCTGTTATTTGGCTTGGCACTGGTGTTGATGATGATTTTTCGCCCGGCGGGTTTGTGGCCCTCCCGACAACGTCAGCGCGAATTGGTGAAAGATGACGAGTTGCATGCGGAGCTGTATGACGCACAAAAATGAACGCCCGCCCTTATTAGAAACACGCGGCTTGTGCAAACGTTTCGGCGGATTAGTCGCGCTCAACGCAGTCAGCTTCAACATCCAACACGGGGAGATTTTTGGTCTAATCGGCCCCAATGGCGCGGGCAAGACGACGCTATTCAATTGCTTGAATGGTCTGTACACACCGAGCGCGGGTGAGGTGCGCTTAGACAGTCATTTGCTCAATGGACTAAAGCCGCATGTCGTTGCAAGTTTGGGGCTGGCGCGCACCTTTCAAAACATCCGCTTATTTGCCCACATGTCTGCGCTGGAAAATATTTTAGTCGGTTGCCATGTGCGTACCCGTGCCGGCGTCGTGGGCGCGATACTGCGCGATGCGGCCACGCGCGAAGAAGAAAGCGCCATGCGTGACAAAGCGCGCGGCCTGCTCAAATTGGTCGGGATTGAAAAGCACGCCCACGCACAAGCCAAACATTTGCCCTACGGCGATCAGCGCCGATTGGAGATCGCGCGCGCCTTGGCCACCGAGCCGAAGCTACTGGCACTAGACGAACCAGCGGCAGGGATGAATCCGGCCGAGCGCGTAGCGTTAGGCAAACTGATCGAGGCCTTGCGCGCATCGGGCGTCACCGTCTTGTTGATCGAGCATGATGTGAAATGGGTGATGGGCTTGTGTGATCGCGTCGCCGTGTTGGATTACGGCGAAAAAATCGCCGAGGGCGCACCGCTGGACGTACAGCGTGACCCAAAAGTGATTGAAGCCTATCTCGGAGGCAGCCTTGCCTAGCCTGCTAGAAGCGCACGATCTCACCGTCGCCTATGGCGGTATTCAGGCGGTGAAAAATGTCTCTTTCGAGATTAAAGAAGGGGAGCTGGTGTGTTTTATCGGCGCAAACGGCGCGGGTAAATCCACGCTCTTGAAATCACTGAGCGGTCTGATGCCGGCCACACACGGTGCGGTACATTTTCAAAACCAGCCCATCACGCATTTGCCCGCACATGAAATCGTACGCCTCGGCATCGCCATGGTACCCGAGGGGCGCGGCATATTCAGCCGCATGACGGTGAAAGAAAATTTGGAAATGGGCGCGTATATTCGCCGCGATCACGCGATCAAGGCGGATATGGAAAAATCATTCTGTTTATTCCCACGCTTAAAAGAGCGCATACGGCAACAAGCGGGCACGCTCTCCGGCGGCGAGCAGCAAATGCTGGCAATTGCCCGCGCACTCATGGGTCGGCCAAAATTATTATTGTTGGATGAACCCAGCATGGGGCTTGCGCCACTCATGGTGCAAAAAATCTTCGAGACGATTCGTGACGTATCCAAAGCGGGCATGACCATTTTACTGGTGGAACAAAATGCAAAACTTGCACTCGAAGTAAGCCAGCGCGCGTATGTGATGGAGAGCGGTGTTATCACGCTTAGCGATGATGCCCGCGCCTTAGCAAACAATCCGGATGTTAAAAAAGCCTACCTGGGTGAAACGTCGTAACGCCTCACTATGTCTATTCACCACACAGATCGTTTGAAATTCATTTATCCCGCACTCGCCATCGGTTTGTTGACGGCAGCTTTTGTGATTGCTAAAACCGGGCGCGACGCTTTGTTCTTTCAGGGTGCGGGTATTTTGCAATTACCGATTGCGACGATGATTGTTGCCGCGGCTTCTTTGCCGCTGGCCATGCTGTTCGTCAAGGCCATGAAAATCTGGGGCGCGCGCCCCGCGCGCATCGGCGTACTGTTTTTGGCCGCTGCGGTCATCGCGACATCCGCCCCATTTTTACAGCCGGGCGACTCGCCGCTGTTATTCGCTATCTTTATGTTCGTGCCGGCCATTTTCGGTATTTTGTTCGCGAGCTTGTGGCTTTTGGCCAGCGACATTTTTGAAACCACGCCAAAAAATACCGCCGCACAAATTTTTAGCCGAATTGGCGCCAGCTCGCTGGCCGGTGGCATGCTCGGCGGGTTCACAGCAAAAGCGTTAGCCACGTTGCTTGAGGCTAAGTGGCTGCTCTTCATCGGTGCGTTGCTGATCGTGGCAGTGATGGGCTTGGTGTGGATGATGCATCGGCGCTTCCCGACGAATATTCGCGCTAAAACAGCCAGCGAAGAAAAAGATCGCGCCTATTTTGCACCCCTATCGAATGGATATGCGCGCCTGTTGTTATTCATCGCCATGGCGGGCGCGCTTGCGGGCATGCTGATTGATGTGCAGTTTTACATTGTCGCGACGGAAGCGAAAATGGACGAGCAAGGCAATATAAATTTCTTTGCCAATTTTTACATCCTGCTAAATTTCTGCTCCTTGCTGCTGCAACTATTTTTGGCACCAAAGATACAAAGCAAAATCGGCGTGGGCGGCGGCTTGATGGTGTTGCCCTTCGCCCTGCTCGGCAGCGCAATGTTTGCGACGGCGGCAGCAACCGCCTTCGGACGCTCCGTACTCAAAGTCACCGAAGGTGGATTGCGCTCCTCCATTCATCGCTCGATTTGGGAGCAAGCGTTCATTCGCATCGAGTCGTCGGATCGCTCTTTCGTCAAGCTTGCCGTCGATGGCGTAGCGGCGCGCATCGCAGAAGGCATGGGTGCGCTAGCGTTGTTTTTTTGGGTACGTTCAGTCGCCCCGGACGGCATGCCGAAAGGGCCGCTGGATACGGCATGGATGACTTGGTTGACGTTGGCCACGGTCATCGTTTGGCTCGTCATCACGCATAAGCTACGCAGCCAACTTCAGCAAGAAAAAGTCAGCGCCAAAACCGAAGCACCACACGAAATGGACTGCGAGCGTTTCCCAGAACAATGTCCGTGTACGACGGAACTGGGCAAAGACATTCCTTAAAACGCCTTGTGCCCTACGGCGTTAATCGTGATCCAAATCCCACACCAAATGCGCGTCGATAAGCAGCCAGTAATAATGCTTGGTCGCCCCGACTTTAGCGGCCAGCGCATTTTGCGCGGCCGCTGTCGCTTGTCGCTGAGCGAGGAGCAAACCCTGTAAATCCGCTTCGCCCAGGGTGTACGCGCGCTGCATCATGCGTGCGTTTTCTTGCATGATGGCAGCGCCCGCATCGGCCAGTTGCAGGCTGGCGTACGCGCCACCCGTATTCGCAACGGCGCTGGCGGCCCCCGCTTCCAGCCCGCGCTTTATACCTTCAAGCTGCTGGCGCATGGATTCGACAAGGTGTAGCGCGCGCGCTGCGCGTAGGCTACGCTGCCCACCTGGTATTGGCATGCTAAGGCTGAGCCCGGTAATGCGTTCGCGTCCGCCCACTTCAGAAGCGGAAAAAATACCGACAGTGGGGTCGGGTAATTTTTCAGCGCGCGCCCGCTCGGCTTCCGCATGCGCTCTTTGTAACTGTGCTTGGGCAATTTTAAGCTCATCACTTTGAGACAAAATAAGTTCGCGCCAAAAGGCCGGGTCTTGCGTGAGGGGTGCGGGGTTTGGCCAAGTGTTCAGCGCCTGGCTCATCCCTGGGAAGCGCGCATGCAAACGCCCCCACGCAACCGCCGCCTGTGTCTTGGCATCGTTCTCCAGACGTTGTTGCTCGGCTAGTTCGGCTTGTGCCAAGCCCGTATCGAGTTTAGATGCGTCGCCCGCGCGCAAGCGTTTTTGCGCGGCGTTTAAGTTGTCTGCGGCAAAGCGGCGATGGCTGTCGGCCAGCGCGCGCGCATGGTCGGCTGCGAGCCAATCCAACCACAAGCCTAAGAAATCGCGCGCTGTTTCGTGCAGCGCTTCGCCGTAGCGCGCCTCTGCTTCTTCTAGCGTTGCCTTGCCAAGATTACGGTCTGCGCTGGCTTTGCTGGGCAGACGTAGTGGACGCTCGATGCCGACGTGCCACTCCTGGTAATTCGCACCCTCTTTTACGGTGCGGCGCTGGCTCGCCAATCGGGCTGTCCATTCGTAAGGCGAGCTGTCGAGCAGGTCTGCCTCTAAGCGCGCCGCTTCGAGCCCCGCACGTGCGGCGGCCACGCTCGGGTCTTGTTCTAACAGTGGGCGCGCAACGGTGGTCGGTAGCAAGTCTAGTGCTGTGGCTGCGGCGTGGACGGGTTGC
>JAYVBU010000018.1:0-2050 GCA_043750335.1 Betaproteobacteria bacterium
TCAACGCTAACTCATACAGATGATTTTTCTTTTCTCCGGTGATCTGCGCGGCGAGTTTCGCAGCTTGTTTGACCGGTAGTTCTGAGAGCAGCACTTCAAGTACGCGCTGTGTCTCCACGGCGGATTTTTCTTGCTCGGGTGCGCTAGAGATGAGCAACACATATTCGCCGCGCTCGCGGTTGGGGTCGGCGGCGATCCATGCGCTTGCATCACGCAAGGGGCAGGTGTGAATTTCTTCAAAGGTTTTGGTGAGTTCGCGCGCGAATACGATGTCACGTTCGCCGCCAAAAACTGTGGTCAAATCGGCGGTAGTATCGGCGACGCGATGTGGTGCTTCGTAAAACACGAGGGTGTAAGGCAAGGCCAGTAGCGCTTGTAAGGCGCTGCGGCGCTCGCCACCTTTGGCGGGCAAGAAGCCATAAAACAAAAAATGTGGGGTGGTGAAGCCAGAGGCGGAGAGTGCCGCGATGACAGCGCTCGCACCGGGGATGGGCACAACGGTTAAACCCGCCGCGCGCACAGCAGCCACGACGCGCGCACCAGGGTCGCTTATCCCAGGGGTGCCTGCATCTGTTGCCAAGGCAACACTCTGCCCGGCGAGTAGGACGTCGATAATTTTTAGCGCGCCCGCTGCTTCGTTATGCTCGCGCACTGAAATCAGTTTGGCGGCGATGCCAAAATGCTTGAGCAAATTGCCAGTGACGCGCGTGTCTTCGGCGGCGACTAGATCGACCCGCTTGAGTACCTCCAGCGCGCGCAGGGTGATATCACCCAAATTTCCAATGGGGGTGGCTAGCACATATAATAGGCCCTCTTTTTGGGCGATTTCTCGATGATTTTCTGTCTGTTCACTCATGTTTTGCGCCTTGTGTACCCCTTAGTGCGGTCGCTGGGTTGGGGCTTGTTGCTGACGGTCAGCGCCATGCCCACCCTAGCAGAGAATGCGGCCCCGGGTAAACCAGATGCGCCAAGCGCGCATATCGGCCTGATTTTGCCGCTGAATACACCAGCGTTTCGCCAGCCTGCGGATGCGGTAAAGCAAGGTGTGCTCGCCGCCTTTAATTTACAGCCCGGCGCGCCAACGGTGCGGGTCTATCCTACGACGGATCAAGTCGCCAATATTTTGACGGTGTATCAGCAGGCCATTGATAATGGCGCGCGCGTGATGATTGGGCCGCTGACCAAAAGCGCGGTTGCCGCACTCGCCGCATCGGATATCACGGCGGTTCCCACCTTGGCGCTGAGTGTGCCGGACGGCGATATCGCCAGCCCTAATTTATATTTGTTTGGCCTCTCGCTCGATACGGAGACACGCCAGGTCGCGCAGCTCGCCGCCAGCGAGGGGCATAATTCGGTGTTGATCGTTGCCGCCGGTTCCCTGGGCAAGCGCTTGCAAGCGGCGTTTAGCGAAGAATGGCTGCGACTCGGCGGCAAAATCGCGGGCCAGCTCAACTTCACTGCAAACACTGATCTCGGCTCGCTACATGACAAACTAGAAAAGCTACAACCGGAGTCGATTTTTTTGGCTGTCAACGCGCAGGACGCGCGCTTGGTACGACCTTACTTAACCACGCCCACCCCTACGGCCACTTATGCCACATCGCAGGCATTTGGCGGGGCGGATGAGTCGCAAAAGAATATCGACTTGGCCGGGGTGCGCTTTCTGGATATCCCTTGGATGTTGCAACCGGATCATCCCGCAGTGATGGTTTACCCGCGCCCCGAAAAAAATTTCAGCGCGGATAGCGAGCGCCTGTACGCCATGGGCATTGACGCCTATCGCCTCGCGCATTTATTTTATCGCGGCGAAATGCCGACGCGCGGGGTTGTGCTGGATGGCGTGACCGGTCAGATTAGCTTCCCGATCAAACGCCAATTTACGCGCGAACTCACTGCGGCAGAATATCAGGCGGACGTAGTGGTGGTGATCGACAATGCCAAGCCGTGAAACAGGTGAGGCGGCAGAGCGCCGCGCGCTCGATTATCTAACGCGGCAGGGATTAAAATTGGTAGCTGCGAATTACCGTTCGCGCTTTGGCGAGATCGACTT
>JAYVBU010000019.1:0-4634 GCA_043750335.1 Betaproteobacteria bacterium
CCATTTTCGATTGCTTGCAAACAGGCGAGTGCAGCGACGACGGTTTTGCCGCTACCCACATCGCCTTGCAATAAACGCTGCATCGGATGGCGCGCGCCCAGATCGCGGCTTATTTCTTTGAAGGTGCGCTGCTGCGCGCCGGTCAGCGCAAACGGTAACGCGCCCAACAACGCTTTGGTCAATGTCTGCTTCGCAGGCAAAGCGGGGGCGATTAGCTCATGCCGCCGCGCATAATGCCGCCGCATGGAGAGTTGTTGCGCTAACAGCTCGTCAAAGATCAGGCGCTGCCATGCCCAATGTTCGCGGGTTTCAAGTTGGTCGAGCGGCGCATCCGGCGGCGGTTCGTGTAGATAGCGCACGCTGTCTTCAAAGCTGGCCAAACCCTGTTGCTGCAACACGGCGCTGGGTAAAGTGTCCTGCAAATCACACTCATCCAACGCGCGGCCAATCAGCTTACGCAGAGGCGCCTGTGCTAGGCCTGCGGTAGTGGGATAGACCGGCGTGAGATTTTCCTTCAGCGGCCCCCCTTCGCGCACTACGCGAATCTGCGGGTGCACCATCTCCGGCCCCAAAAACCCCACGCGCAACTCGCCCAAGAGCCGCACTCGACAGCCTTCGGACAGCATTTTTTGTTGGCTAGGATAAAAATTCAAGAGCCGCACATACATCTCGCCACTGCCGTCTTCTGCCAAACACACCAACTGACGGCGCGGACGAAAGCGCACCTCGCTATTTACAATCGTCACTTCGATCTGGACAAGCTGCCCGTACGGCGCATGCGCGATGGGATAGATATGCGTTTCGTCCACATAGCGCAGCGGCAGATGCAAGACAAACTCAAAATCGCTTTGAATACCCAGTTTGGTGATTTTTTCACGGGCCGTTTTGCCGAGCGCATCCAAAATGGCGTCGGCGTGGGTGGCGGGGATCGGCTGCGACATCGCGTGGCGTGGGCGAGGCATGCCTCGCCCCTATGGGCTATCCAAGCACCATCACTGCATCCGCCTCCACCAGCGCGGCGCGCGGTAGAGAAGCTACGCCCACCGCTGCGCGCGCGGGATAAGGCTCGTGAAAATACTGCGCCATGATTTCATTGACCTTAGCGAAGTGGCCCAGATCAGTGAGGAACACATTCAGCTTTACCACATCGGCGAGCGTGCCGCCCGACGCCGCGGCGACCGCTTGCAGATTTTTAAACACGCGATGGATTTGCGCTTCAATCCCCTCCACCATTTGCATGCTGGCAGGATCAAGCCCGATCTGGCCTGAGAGATAGACCGTATTGCCCGCCTTGACTGCCTGAGAATACGTGCCGATGGCCAGTGGGGCGTCGTTGGTTTTAATGATTTGTTTACTCATGAACGTTCCTTGTAAAAAAATCTAAGAATGCTTTAGCCCTTTACCCGCGCGATCCTCACCACTTCTGGTATTTGTCGCAAGCTACGCATCACGCGCGCCAAGTGGGTACGATCTTCGACTTGCAGCGTGAATACCATATTGGTGTAGGCGCTGCCGTCTTCTTCTTCCATGCTGACGTTTTCGATGTTGGAATTTTCGTCGGCGATCTCCGCCGCCACCTTGGCCAACACGCCACGTTGGTTGGCCACCATGAGTTTGATTTTTACATCGAATAACTTTTTAGTTTCTGGGTCCCATTCCACGTCCAGCCATTTATCCGGGTCAGCGCGAAATTGCGCGATCACCGGACAATCGTGCGTATGGATGATGAGCCCTTTGCCCTTGTTAATCATGCCTAAAATCGGGTCGCCAGGAATCGGTTGGCAGCAGCGGGCAAATTGCACCGCCATGCCCTCAGAGCCGCGAATGGTGAGTGAGCCGAGTGGTTTTTTCTCGGCTGATGCATCGCCGGATGCGACAAAACGGCGCGCCACCACTAAATTCAAACGGCGTCCCAAACCGATATCGGCGAGCAACTCCTCCCGACTCTTGACGCCCAATTCGCGCAACAGCTCAGCCCAGCGCTCGGCTTCAATCTTGGCGGGGTCGAGCTTGAGCGCGCGCAAAGCCTGATCCAACAAGCGCCCACCCAGCTCAGCCGCTTCTTTTGAATGCATGTTCTTGAGCGAATGTCGGATATGCGCGCGCGCTTTGCCTGTCACCACAAAATTCAACCACGCGGGATTAGGATGGGCATGCGATGCCGTCACGACTTCGACCCGATCCCCGTTACGCAGCTCGGTACGCAACGGCGATAACTCGTTATTGATTTTTGCCGCGACGCAGCGATTACCGATATCGGTATGTACGCTGTAGGCAAAATCGACCACAGTCGCGCCGCGCGGCAACGCCATAATCACGCCCTTGGGCGTGAATATATATACTTCGTCCGGAAATAGATCGACCTTAATGTGCTCCAAAAACTCAATCGCATCGCCACTCTCGCTCTGAATTTCAAGCAGACTTTGCAGCCATTGATGGGTTTTTTGCTGCGCATCCTTGGCCGATTCCTCGCCGGTTTTGTACAACCAATGCGAGGCCACGCCCGCTTCGGCGATCTTGTGCATATCCTGTGTGCGTATTTGCACTTCGAGCGGCGTGCCATACGGGCCGAACAGCGTCGTGTGCAACGATTGATAACCGTTCGACTTGGGGATGGCGATGTAGTCCTTGAATTTCCCCGGGATCGGCTTATACAAACCATGCAGCGCACCGAGCGCGAGATAACAAGTGGGCACTTCTTTCACGATCACGCGAAAGCCGTAAATGTCGTACACCTCAGAAAACGTTAGCGACTTGCCCTGCATTTTTTTATAAATACTATAGAGGTGCTTCTCGCGCCCTTTTATATTCGCCTCTACCCCCGCATCTTTGAGCTTGTGCTGAATCGCCTCCAGCACTTTTTCCACCAGGGCGCGCCGGTTGCCACGCGCAGCTTTGACCGCCGAGGCCAACACTCGGTAGCGCGTGGGGTAGAGATAGCGAAAACCTAAATCTTCCAACTCGCCATACACGCTATTGAGCCCCATGCGATTCGCAATCGGCGCGTAAATTTCCAGCGTCTCTTTTGCAATACGCTTGCGCTTGGGTGGCGCCATCGAATCCAGGGTACGCATATTGTGCAAACGATCCGCGAGCTTAATCAGAATGACGCGCACATCACGCGCCATTGCCAGCAGCATTTTGCGGAAATTTTCTGCCTGGGCGTGAACCTCGGTCTGGAACTCGATGCGATCAAGCTTGGATACGCCATCCACCAGCTCGGCCACCGGCTTGCCGAATAGTTCGGCCACTTGCTGTTTAGTAGCGGGCGTATCCTCGACCACATCGTGCAGCAAAGCAGCCGCCAAGGCCTGCGCATCCAAGTGCCATTTGGCGAGGAGCTTGGCGACAGCTACCGGGTGGGAGATATAAGGTTCGCCGCTTTTGCGGAATTGCCCTTCGTGGGCGGACTTGCTGAATTGATAGGCTTTTTCAACCAGCGCGACATCATCTGGTTTGAGGTAAGCGATATGTTCGGCGAGTTCGGCTAAGTGCATGATGCTCCTGCTCCAAAGCCTACCCGCCGCAAGCGTTAAGCCTGGCCTTTGTTGAGTACTTCCATACCGACCTTACCCAGCGCAATTTCGCGCAGCGCGATCACGGTCGGCTTGTCACGGTTGACTTCGACCAGCGGCGTTGCGCCGTTAGCAATTTGACGCGCCCGCGCCGTAGCGGCTAGTGCCAGCTCAAAACGATTAGGGATGTATTTCATGCAATCATCAACGGTAATACGTGCCATGGGGAACCTCTGAATCTGGGATATTGATCGGACTTACTGGAACAGGCTTTCGATCAGCGCACCGTTTTTCGCCATTTGTTTCGCTAGCGTCAAGCGGCTTGCCTTCACCACCGCTTGCAGCTCAAGCGCTGCGGTAGAGAAATCGTCGTTAATAATAACATAATCAAATTCATATACATGGCTCATATCCTCGCGCGCGGCAGCCAAGCGGCCAGCGATGATCTCATCCGAATCCTGCCCGCGCCCGGTAAGCCGCTCGCGCAAGGCGGCAGGCGACGGTGGCAGCACAAAAATAGAAATTGCCTGCGGCATGAGCTTTCTCACCTGCGCCGCACCCTGCCAGTCGATTTCCAGCAAAATATCCAGCCCGGTTGCCACCTGTGCCTCGATCCAGCGTTGCGACGTGCCATAGCGGTTGCCGTACACCTCCGCACTCTCCAAAAAATCACCGCGATTCAGCATCGCCATGAAATCGTCCAACGACACATAATGGTAGTGCACACCCGCCACCTCCCCCGGACGCGGCGCGCGCGTGGTGTAAGAAACGGACAGCTTGACCTGCGAATCTACCTCCAACAGGGTTTTGACTAAGCTGGTTTTGCCTGCGCCGGAGGGCGCGGAGACGATAAAAATATTTCCAAGAGACATGGTAAGAACCCGATTGGCGTAAAAGCCAAATCATGCTGAATTTTCCCCCCGGGTTCAAGGCCATACCGATATGGCTGCCGCCATAAACCTATAAACGGAAGTTCGTGATCCGCAAAGGCGCTGCGGTTGCTATTAAGTTTGCCTAATTTCAAACCCAAGCAATTTGAGGCGCTCTGTTACGCCGTGCATTGGTATGGGCGACGCACTGCACCTCGCCCTAAGCAGCGGAGATCAATCATTCTGCACT
>JAYVBU010000020.1:0-2036 GCA_043750335.1 Betaproteobacteria bacterium
GCGCGATCAACGGCGACACCACAATCCCCGTGCCCGGTCGAGCAATCGCCGGAATCTGAAAACAAAGCGACTTGCCGCCGCCGGTCGGCATCAACACCAGCGCATCCTGCCCCGCCATGAGCGTGTCGATCACCTCAGATTGCGGCGCGCGGAAGTGTTCGTAGCCGAAGATGGAATGGAGGATGTGGCGTGGGTCGGCGGGCATGGGGTGGCATTATGCCAGCAGGCGTTGAGAAGGAGGAACCCGCATAAGGAAACGCCCCTACCGCGCTCTCACGGAGTGCGATAGGGGCGTAAAAGTAGTAGCTATGGAATTACTGCGTAACTTGAATCGTCAAGCCGGTAAAACTGTTATTGGTTTCATTAGTCTCGGTTTGACGCTTGGTGTAGTCGGCGATTGCCCCAAGGTAGTAGGTGCCCGCCGCCAGGGTGCTCGGTACCGTGACGGTGCGCGTGCTCCGACTTGATGCTCCACCAGTGAGGCTTGAAATAGAGACGCTTCCAATACGCGTGTCCGAAGAGTTAATGGTAACGTCGCTGGAGAGATACAAGCCTGTCGTAGTCGATGTGCTGGTGTTCAGGTCACCTGAGTTCATCGTGGTTGATGTGAAGGAGAAGGAGGAGCCACGTTTTATGGTGGTAACCGAACCACTCACCGAAGTAACAAGCAAATCGACACCGCTTACATTTTTCACCGTAATAGATGTGGTAGCGGTAGCAGCAGCGCCGTCGTTGTCGGTGACGGAAAGCTGGAATGTGAGTAGGGTGTCGCCAGTTACAGACGGAGCCGTGAAGGTGGCGTTGGCAGTATTTGCATTCGTAAGGCTAACAGCCGGGCCGGCGGTTTGTGTCCATTGATACGAGGCAATGCTGCCATCTGGATCGGTGCCGCTACCGCTCAAAGTAACAGCCGTAGATTCATTGACGGTTTGGCTTGCGCCAGCGCTGGCCGTGGGGGGCTGGTTGACGTTGATTACGGTAACGCTTGTGCTCGCCGTGACCGTTGCGCCCAGGTTGTCGGTAACGGAGAGCTGGAATGCAAGCACCGTATCCGCGCTAACCTGTGGGGCAGTGAAACTGGGCACAGCGGTATTTCCATTCACAAGGCTGACGGTCGGGCCCGATGTTTGTGTCCAGTTTATGGAAGCAATGCTCCCATCCGGGTCATAGGCAGATCCGAAAAGAAATACGTTTGTCCCTTCTGCAACTGACTGTGCTGCCCCGGCATCGACTACTGGGAACAGGTTAGTGCCGATGCAGCTTGCAGGGCGCTGAATGACGGCTAAGGACAAAGTAGCGGCTAACGCATCAAGATCGGTGCACAGGATTTGGTTGTTGCCCAACAGATTTAGCGATGTCAGCGAGCGCAACTGGTATAGCGCCGTGACATCGGTGATCGCGTTGGCCGACAGATCGAGTTCAGACAACTTGAGGGTGGTGTTTAGCCCATAAATATTGCTGAGGCCATTCCCCGCCACATTAAGCTTGGTCAGGTTTGGGAACTGCCAAAGGAAATCGAGATTCTTGGTGCCGTTGAACGCGAGCTTGGTGTAGCCCAGATCAAGCTCCGTCAAATTGTAGAATTGACCGGTCAGCGGGTTAGATAGCGGCCCCAGATTCGAAAATTCGCCAACCTCGATACCATTCAGCCCGATGCTGGTTAGGCTGTAGTTCTGATACAACACAGGCTGCACTTGCGAAACCGTTAACGCGCCGTTTCCTGACAAATTGAGCTTGGTCAGCGAGCGCAACTGGTATAGCGCCGTGACATCGGTGATCGCGTTGGCCGACAGATCGAGCTCCGCCAGCTTGAGCGTGGCGTTTAGCCCGAGCGTACTGGTGATGTCATTACCCGCCACATTAAGCTTGGTCAGGTTTGGGAACAGCCACAGGAAATCGAGATTCTTGGTGCCGTTGAACGTGAGCTTGGTGTTGCCTAAATCCAGCTCCGTCAAATTGTAGTACTGCCCGGTCTGCGAGTTATAAAGCGGCAGATTCCCAAATTCGCCAACCACGATGCCATTCAGCCCGATGCT
>JAYVBU010000021.1:0-4600 GCA_043750335.1 Betaproteobacteria bacterium
GAACTTGCGCTGTTGCACGAAGACCAAACCTTATTCTGCTATTTTCATCTCGCCGCCTCGCTGCAATTGACCCAAACCCTGATCGAGAAAAAAGTCACCGCGGTAGCGTATGAAACCGTCACCGACGCAATAGGCGGCTTGCCCTTGCTCATACCCATGTCGGAGCTGGCTGGGCGCATCGCTATCCATGTCGGTGCGAACGCGCTGCATATGGCAAACGGCGGCGCGGGTGTGCTGTTAGGTGGTGTGCCGGGTGTTGCACCAGGCAAGGTGCTGGTAATCGGCGCGGGTACGGTCGGCACACAGGCTGCGCGCATGGCGCTGGGTCTGGGCGCGGATGTCACGCTCATGGACATCAACTTGCAGCGACTGCGCTATCTGGACGATGTGTTCGGCCCGCGTTTAAAAACGCGCTTTTCCGAAACACACACCATCGCCGCGCTCCTGCGTGAAGCCGATCTGGTCGTCAGCTCGATTTATATCCCAGGTAAACGCGCGCCAAAACTCATCACCCGCGCGATGGTGTGCAGCATGCAGCGCGGCGCAGTACTGGTGGATGTCGCGATTGACCAGGGCGGCTCATCCGAGACCTCGCATCCCACCACGCACAGCGCTCCGACTTACATCGAAGAAGGCGTAGTGCATTACTGCGTCGCCAACATTCCTGCCGCATGTGCGCGCACGGCAACCGATGCACTAACCCATGCGACCCTGCCCTATCTACTTAAACTAGCGCAAGGTTTACCGAGCGCACTGCAAGCGCAAACTGGCTTGCGAAATGGCTTACAGCTATACCGTGGGCACGTGACGCATGCCGGTTTGGCAGAAGACTTAGCCCTGCCCTACGCCAGCGCAGATTCATTTTTCGCATTAACCTAGTGCGGCACAGGGTTGCGGGGGCTGGATAAGCGGCTGATAATTCAGTATTTGCTACTAAAGTCTTGAAAATGGAAAACTACCTGCTCATCCTCGTCAGCACAGTGTTCGTCAACAACATCGTCTTAGGGCGCATTCTCGGTTTATGTCCGTTTATGGGCGTGTCGAAGCGGCTAGAAGCGTCCATCGGCATGGCGGCTGCTACCGCTTTTGTGCTCACGCTCGGCTCCGGCGCGACCTACCTGGTTGACACCTATCTACTTGGCCCGGACTTGATCTACCTACGCACCCTGTCCTTCATTGTGCTGATTGCGGCCATCGTGCAATTCACCGAGATGTTTTTGCACAAAGTCTTTCCCTTGTTGTATCAAGTGCTCGGTATTTATTTGCCGCTTATCACCACCAACTGCGCTGTGCTGGGTATTCCGCTTCTGATCGTACAAGAACGACACAATTTGGGTGAAGCTTTGTTCATCGGCCTCGGCGGCGCACTGGGGTTTTCCATGGTGCTGATCATTTTTGCCGGCATGCGCGAACGTTTAGAAGGCGCAGAAATCCCGCAACCGTTTCGCGGCTCGGCCATCGCCATGGTCACGGCGGGCTTGATGAGCATCGCCTTCATGGGCTTTTCCGGATTAGTGAAATGAGTAGCGCATGTTGACCGCCATCCTGGCCATGGCGGGCTTGGCTATCGTCTTGGGCTTGGTGCTCGGCTTTGCCGCCGTCAAATTTAAGGTCGAAGAAAGCCCGCTGGTACAAAAAATCGACGCGATCTTGCCGCAGACGCAGTGCGGGCAATGCGGCTTCCCCGGTTGCAAACCCTATGCCACGGCCATCGCGGCGGGTGAGGCGGACATCAATCAATGCCCGCCCGGCGGCGAAGAAGGCATCAACAAATTAGCCGAATTGCTCGGCGTCGAGCCCAAGCCGCTCAATGCCGAACATGGCGCGACCAAACCCAAATCGGTGGCGGTGATTGATGAAGCCATTTGCATCGGCTGCACACTGTGCATTCAAGCCTGCCCGGTGGACGCGATTTTGGGCGCGGCTAAACACATGCATACGATCATCGCGGCAGAATGTACCGGCTGCGAACTCTGCATCCCACCCTGCCCGGTTAATTGCATCGCCATGTCAGCGATCCAAGAGGATATCGAAACCTGGAAATGGAAATACCCCGTGTATTCCCTTAAAAGCGCCTAGTACCATGAGACCACTTTTCGCATTCAACGGCGGCGTTCACCCGGCGCAGCACAAGACTGAATCAAGCACACCCCCCATCGCCAGCGCGCCCTTGCCCACGCGTCTGCTGGTTCCCTTGCACCAGCATATCGGTAGCCGCGCCAAGCCAATCGTGAGCGTGGGCGAGCGTGTGCTCAAAGGCCAGATGATCGGCCAAGCCGACGGCTATATTTCCTGCGCCGTGCATGCGCCGACCTCCGGCACGGTGATGGCAATCGACATGGCTAGCGTACCCCACCCCTCCGGCTTGGCTGACCTTTGCGTCAGCATCGCGCCAGATGGCGAGGAGCAATGGGTGGCACGCAAGCCGCTCGATTACGCGACAATGCATCCGAGCGAATTACGCAACCGCCTGCGCGATCTGGGGCTGGCAGGCTTGGGCGGGGCCGTATTCCCCAGCCATGCCAAACTCAATCCGGGGCGTCACCCGAGTGTGCCGACACTGATTTTAAATGCGGCGGAATGCGAACCGTGGATCACCTGCGACGATCTCTTGATGCGCGAACGCGCCGACCAAATTATCAGCGGCGCTAAAATCATGCAGCACATGCTGAAATCCATACACGTACTAATCGGCATCGAAGACAACAAACCCGAAGCGATCGCAGCCATGCGCCGCGCCTGTGTCGGTACAGATTACGAAGTAATCTCAGTACCGACCAAATATCCATCTGGCGGCGCCAAACAGTTGACCAAAATTCTCACCGGCAAAGAGCCGCCTGCCGGTGGCCGCTCAACCGACATCGGTGTGCAGGTATTCAATATCGCCACTGCCTATTCACTGGCGCGCGCTGTGTTGCATGGCGAACCACTGATTTCGCGCGTAGTGACCGTCACCGGCAATGTCGAGCGCCCACAAAATTTTGAAGCGCTGATTGGCACGCCCATCAACGAGCTGATCGCGCTCACCGGCACACCCCGCGCCGACACCCACGGCTACATCATGGGGGGGCCGATGATGGGATTTACCCTGCCCTCCGAACACGTGCCGCTTGTCAAAGCCAGTAATTGCCTGATTGCAGCATCGCCCACACTATTCCCGTCGCCGCCCCCGGCGTTGCCCTGTATCCGCTGTACCCAGTGCGCGCAAGCCTGTCCGGTAAATTTGCAGCCGCAAGAAATGTACTGGTATGCCCGCGCAAAAGAATTCGGCAAGGCGCAGGAATACAATTTATTCGATTGCATCGAGTGCGGTTGCTGCGACTATGTCTGCCCCAGCCAGATACCCTTGGTACAATATTTTCGCTTTGCGAAAAGCGAAATCTGGGCGCGCGAACGCGAGAAAAACAAAGCCGACACCGCGCGTGATCGGCATGATTTTCGTGAACTGCGCATCGAGCGCGAGAAAAAAGAACGCGCCGACAAACTGGCGGCAAAAACCCAAGGTCCCAAAACACCTGCGACCGGACACAGCGAAGCCGATACCAAACAAGCCGCGATTCAAGCCGCGATTGACCGCGCCAAACTGAAACGCGCCGGGGTCGAACCCAAAAATGTGGACAATCTGCCTGCGGAAAAACTACATGAAATCCGCGAAATAGAAGCGCGCCGCGCGCAGTTGAAGCAGTCGATGGAAAAACCGGCTGACACGCCTTAACGGCCAAACCTTTTAACCACGGATGAACACGGATGAACACGGATTTAAAAGCAATACATTCAACCACAACACGCTCGGCTCACGCTTGCCTGATGCGGTGTTTTATCTCTGTTTATCCGTGTTCATCCGTGGCTAAAAAGGTTTTATAGATATGGCCTTCGTCACCACCAACACCAGCGTCAGCGGCGTCATGCTCAAAGTGCTATTCGCCCTTTTGCCCGCGATTGCGATCTACCAACTCTATTTCGGTCCCGCTATTTTAGTGAGTATCGTGCTGGCTAGCCTCAGTGCCATCGGGGCGGAAGCGCTGATGTTGCGGCTGCGTAAGCTGCCGATCAAACCTTTCATCCTGGATGGCAGCGCCTTGACCACGGCCTGGCTCTTAGCACTCTCCATGCCGCCCTTAGCGCCCTGGTGGCTGATCGTGATCGCCACGCTGTTTGCTATCGTGGTCGCAAAACATTTGTATGGCGGTTTAGGCAATAATTTATTTAACCCCGCGATGGTGGGTTACGCGGTGATGTTGATCTCTTTTCCCGCGCACATGACGCAGTGGCCGGTGGTGGACACCTTAGCGCATGCACAGCTCTCTCTCGGCGAAACGCTGCGCTTTATCTTTGGTAGTGAATTGCCCATCGGTATGAAACTGGACGCGCTAACACTGGCCACACCGCTCGATACTATCCGCACCCAACTCATACTGGGTCGCCCGATTGGCGATATCGCCGCCATGCCGGTATTCGGTTACGTGGGCGGCAAGGGCGGCGAATTGATTGCGCTGGCTTATCTGGCCGGTGGCGCGTACCTCTTGCAGCAGCGCCTCATCACTTGGCACATTCCGGCAGCTTTGCTCGCAAGCTTAGCGCTGCTCTCCTTCGGCTTTCA
>JAYVBU010000022.1:0-2026 GCA_043750335.1 Betaproteobacteria bacterium
GGCGAACTACATCCGAATACGCCCGCCTTGATCGAGCAAGTGGCGCAGCGCGTGGAGCAGGCAGGTATCGAAGCATGGTTTAGCCTGGATAGCGCGGACTTGCTGGGTGCGGATGCGGGCCTGTATAAAAAATTGCCGCACACTTTGGACGTGTGGTTCGATTCCGGCGTGACGCATGCAGCGGTTTTAAAAAAACGCCCTGAGTTGAATCACCCCGCAGACCTATACCTCGAAGGCTCCGACCAACATCGCGGGTGGTTTCAATCCAGCTTGCTGACGGGGTGCGCCACCGATGGCCGTGCGCCGTACGAAGCGTTGCTCACGCATGGCTTTGTGGTCGATGGCAAAGGCCACAAGATGAGCAAATCGAAAGGTAATGTAGTTGCGCCGCAAAAAGTGATCGACACCTTTGGCGCGGATATTTTGCGGCTGTGGGTCGCAGCGACCGATTACTCGGGTGAACTGTCGATCTCAGATGAAATTCTTAAGCGCGTGGTGGAAAGCTATCGCCGTATTCGCAACACCTTGCGTTTTCTGTTGGCAAACATTTCTGATTTCGACCCGCAACAACATGCATTGCCGATTGATGAGTGGTTGGAAATTGATCGTTACGCCTGGGTGATGACAGCAGATTTACAAGGCGCGCTGGAAGGCCATTACAGCGCCTACGAGTTTCATCAAATCGTGCAAAAGCTCACCACCTTTTGTTCCGAGGATATGGGCGGTTTTTATTTGGATATTCTGAAAGATCGCTTGTACACCGCAGGTGTCGATTCTAAAGCGCGCCGCTCGGCGCAAAATGCCTTGCATCACATCACGCACGCGCTGACGCGTTTGCTCGCGCCCATCTTGTCCTTCACCAGCGAGGAAGTATGGGCGGTCCTCACCAAAAATGTTGATGACACGGTGTTCGTGCAACGTTGGCATCACCTTGATTTACCCAAGCGCGCGCCCGAGTTGCGCGCGCATTGGGGCGCGATTCGTGACGTGCGCGCCGATGTGCAAAAGCAGTTGGAAGCGGTGCGTGTTGCAGGCGACATCGGCTCATCGCTTCAAGCTGAAGTGACGATTCACGCTAGCGGCGCAAAGTATGCCGTGTTAGCTACTTTGCAAGATGATCTACGCTTTGTATTGATTACCTCGCAAGCACACATCGTGGAAGTAGCCGATAGCGCAGCGGAAAAAACCGTGGTCGCGGCCAGCGCTCATACCAAGTGCGAACGGTGCTGGCATTACCGCGCCGATGTAAGTGCCGACCCTCAGTATCCCGGCCTATGCGGACGTTGCGTATCAAATTTACATGGTGCGGGTGAGCCGCGTTCACATGCGTGAGATGAAACCCTGGTTGCTGATTAGCCTGGTCGTGATCGTACTCGATCAGCTCACTAAGCTGTGGATAGTCGGCGCTTTCCAGTATGGCGATGGACTCCCCATCACGGCTTTTTTTAATTTAGTGCATGCGCGAAATAGCGGTGCGGCGTTCAGTTTTTTGGCGGGCGCGGGCGGTTGGCAGCGTTTTTTCTTTATGGGCGTTGCGTTCGTCGCATCCTTACTGATTTTGTATCTGCTACGCAAACATGCAGCCGAGCGCGGGTTTTGTTTCGCGCTGAGCATGATTCTCGGTGGTGCGATGGGTAATTTGATTGATCGTGTGCGCTTCGGTTATGTGATCGATTTTCTGGATTTTTATTATGCGGGTTATCACTTCGCCGCTTTTAATATCGCCGATTCGGCGATCACGCTAGGCGCGGCCTTGCTGATTTGGGATAGCCTGAAAAACGCGAAGGACAAAGCGTGACGGATGAGCGGTGCATCGTGTCGGGCGACACTATCCAGATGCACTATAAGCTCAGCAGTCGGAATGAGGTGGTGCTGGAAAATACGTTTGATGAAGCGCCGATTCAAATTACTTTGGGCAGCGGCGAATTGGCACTGAATCTGGAGCAGTACTTGATAGGGTTGCCTTTGCATGAGCGCCATGTTTTTATGCTCGATCCGGTGCAGGCTTTTGGGTTTCGAGATGAAC
>JAYVBU010000023.1:0-4582 GCA_043750335.1 Betaproteobacteria bacterium
ATTTTGCGCGAGGTGGAGCGTGTGCTCATGCCGGAGGGGCATGTGATTATCACGGGGTTCAATCCCCTGAGCTGGTGGGGGCTGGGCCATCTCCTTAAACGGCGTTGCGGGGACTATCCCTGGCGCGGCAATTTTATTGCCTTGCCGCGCGTTAAGGATTGGCTGGCGCTATTGGGGCTTGAAGTCGTCGCCGGGCGTTTGTCGTGTTATGCGCCGCCCCTGCAAAGTACACAATGGCTGGAGCGGTTTGCATTCATGGAAGCCGCAGGCGACCGCTGGTGGCCACTGGGCGGCGGGGTGTATTTTCTCCTGGCCAAAAAAAGGGTGCACAGCATGCGGCTGATTACGCCCAGTTGGAAAGATCGCCTAGCGGCACAAGGCCGTATTGCCCCGGTGGCGCAAAAGGGGGGCACGCAGCGTCAATCACATAAGGAAAATGAGCTTGTCTGAATTACGGGTGGAAATTTATACCGATGGAGCTTGCAAGGGTAATCCTGGCCCTGGCGGATGGGGCGCGTTGTTGCGTTATGAGGCCACCGAAAAAGAGTTGTGCGGCGGCGAGCGTTTGACTACCAACAATCGCATGGAGTTGTTGGCCGTGATACGCGCCTTGGAATCACTCAAGCGTCGCTGTGTGATAAAGCTCTATACCGATTCGCAGTACGTGCTAAAAGGCATCAGCGAGTGGATCATCGGCTGGAAAAAACGCGGATGGAAAACCGCCGATAAAAAGCCAGTCAAAAATGAAGACCTGTGGCGCGAGTTGGATCTGCTTGCGGCGCAACATGATATTGATTGGATCTGGGTCAAAGGCCATGCCGGACACGACGGCAACGAACGTGCAGATGCCTTGGCGAATAAGGGCTGTGAAGGGCAAGGGTAATAATTAATCCACCGCAGAGGACACAGCATTTACAGATGGCTTTCTGTGTTCTCTGGGAAATTTCATTTGACTGAATTACCTATAAATCGGAACCACCATGCGGCACATTTTTCTCGACACCGAAACCACTGGCCTGAGCCCTATGCTGGGCCATCGCATTATCGAAATTGCCGGGGTGGAGATGGTAAACCGACGGCTTACCGGAAATCACTTTCATTGCTATTTAAATCCGGAGCGCGAGATCGACGCCGGGGCGCAGGAGGTGCATGGCATCAGCATCGATTTCTTGCAGGACAAAGCAAAATTTGCCGATATCGCGCAGGAGTTTCTTGATTTTGTTCAGGGCGGCGAATTGATTATTCATAATGCACCGTTCGATGTTGGGTTTCTCAATCATGAGTTATCCCTGATGGGCGGCGTAGCACTCGAAACCGTGTGCGCCAGTGTGATTGACACGCTCAAGCTAGCCAAGGAATTGCACCCAGGCCAAAAAAATAATCTAAACGCTTTGTGCAAGCGTTATGCGGTTGATAACTCGAACCGCACTTTGCATGGCGCCTTGCTGGATGCGGAATTATTGGCCGATGTGTATATCGCCATGACGCGCGGCCAAGATAGTTTGCTGATTGACGTGAGCGAGCCAGCCGAAACACACACCGATGCCACAGGCACCTTGCCTAAAGTGGCGTTGCGCGTGCTGCGCGCGAACGAAGATGAGCTGGCGGCGCATGCCGCCTTGCTCGCGGATATCGACAAAGAAAGCAAAGGCGCTTGTCTTTGGGCTCAACCCTAAGTCAGCGCGAATGCGCGACTAAACCAATTATTTTTAATTCTCCTGGCAAAACTGCGCGCATCTTTTCATAGCCGGGATGCGCGAATAATTTTTTGCACTCCACGGTCAATTGGGTTTTTAACCACATGCCGCTTAATACGTCTGTTTTGCGCAGCAGATGGGCTGAGCGCAATTGCAATGCCAGCTCGCGTGTGGTGGCGGCTTCGTAAAAATCATATTCAGCCAGCTCTGGCATGTGTTTTAGGGCAACGTTTAAATAGCCTTGGGCGCGTTGTATCCAGCTGGCCAAGGGCGATGCCCGGTGGCGTTGCACGTAGTCGGCAATGCGTAAAAAAGCAGCCAGCGCATCGTAAAAATCCCAATCGGACGTGTAGCGCTTCAGCGGTTGCATGAGTTGGCAGCGGTTGGTCAACATGGGCATGGCGATCATCAGTGCAAAACACCTTGCTGCGGGTCGCGCCGTACGCGGCGTTCAACCGTGATGACATCTCCCGCGCTATCTACCAAGGCGTACAGCGTGCGCTTGGGTGCGTCCGTGCGCGTGGCGCAAAGGGGTGCGCTTGCCAGATAAATTAAATGTACGCCGTCTATTTTGCGCTCGACTCGACCGTGAGCGAGCAGGTAGCGCAGGGTGGCGAGGGAAATGCCGCGTTGCTTCATGCGGGCTATTGCATGGGTACTGATTGTTCCAAGTTTCATGGGAGGTCTCCTGGTGGTTGTGTAGCCAGGATAGGGGGTTACTAGCTCATAGCGTGAGCTAGTAAGTCAATACTTTTTTAAAAAATCTCGCTAAGAAAAGAGGCTTGTTGCCGAGATGGGTGGAGCGACGGCGGTTAGACTTTTTCGTTGATACTGGGCGGCGGCGGGTCGCTCGGGCGGCGGCGTTCTTGCCGTCGGTCGCGTCCCAGCCGGGTATCGACCATGATGACTTGAGTATATTTGCGACGCTCGCGCTGACGCCGTTCATCGCTTTTTCGTGTATCCGCATCTACATTACGCTGCGAGGGCCGCGGCTGGCGGCGTGGCCCAGCAATCAATGGCGGCTGAGGGTGGGCACCGACCCGCTGCAATGGCCGAATACCAGATGTTTGCTGTATCTCGTACAGATCATCGCCAGCGCTAACTGGCGGAATTGGATCAATGGGAAATCGCATGGCGTGTCAAAAGTCGTGTTTAATTCCAGTCATGAAACTAAGCAATGCCTTACGGTAAATTTACGGCATGGCAGGTTAATACATTAGTCCCCAATTACGTTTTATAGTTCTATAGTGGTCATTTTAATGATAAGACACAGGAAAATCATGCATGGACGATAATCAGCGCAAGGCACAAATCAAAAAAACCTTCGATATGGTAGCCGAAGGCTATGGCAGAGAGGGGATGGAATTTTTTCATCATGCGGCCGCACATTTGCCCCATATTTTAAAGTTGCATGGCGCTGAGCATCTGCTCGATGTCGCCTGTGGAACGGGCATCGCCGCTAGCGCCATTGCGCCGCACTTGCCGCGCGGCAAGGTCGTTGGGATCGACTTATCAGATGCCATGCTGGCCCAGGCGCGTACCAGGGCACAAAAACTGGCACTTGAAAATATCGAGTTGCATGCGATGGATATGCAAAACATCGGTTTTGATGATGCGGTTTTCGATGCGGCTAATTGCTCTTTTGGACTGTTTTTTTTGCCGGACATGCAAGGTTTGTTGAAGCACATCGCGAGCAAAGTTAAACCAGGAGGCCAAGTCCTCGCCTGCTCGTTTTACCAAGGTGCATTTGAACCCAACGTAGATTTGTTTTTGGCGCGGATTCAGCGCTATGGCATCTCGCCCCCCGACTTCACGTGGAAGGCTATTTGCACGGAGGAGCGTTTCAAAGCGCTCTTTGTAGAGGCGGGGCTGGACGACGTGCAAATACAGCGGCACGACATTGGCTATGCCCTGGCCGATGCCGAGGCGTGGTGGCGGATTATCTGGTTTGCCGGTTTTCGGGGGTTGGTGGCGCAACTGACAGCAATCCAGCTTGAAGAATTCAAGCGAGATCATCTCGCTGAGATTGCTGCGCTCAATACCTCAAACGGCATCCCGCTGAATGTCACAGCGCTATTCGCCAGTGGACTTGTTGTTTGAAGCCGAGACGGCGCTTAGGGTGATCGCGTGGCCTAAGGCAGGATGTAGGCGTAGCCTGCTTTTTGCTTTTCGATCAACGCCAAGATGCCACCTGGCACATAGCTGAGATTGGGTAGCATGTCTGCCTCGGTCAGCTTCATGCTATCCAGCGTGTTTTTACACACGATGATTTTTATCCCGCCTTTAATCGCCTCGTCAATGCGTTGCCCGGCTTCCGAATCGATAAGAAGCAAGTTGATGCCAGGCCCAAAGGCGACGACTTCGACTACGGCATGTTTTTTACCATAAGTGGATTGCACATTTTTAGCCGCATTGAGGGCGATATAGAGTTTTTTAGGATCAGCATCGCTGATCTGAAACGCGACTTTTACTTTAGTGCTGGGCCGCTGGGCGTTGGCTGCAAACGACGGTGGCGATAGGGCGAGCAGCGAGATCAATAGTGCATAGACGAGACAGGGCAAACGCGTTCGATTGAGCATGGTGATCCTTTCAGCGTGATTACTCTACCGACCAATGCGGCGTGGCGATGCCCTCGCCTAGGTCGGCTTCGACTAGGCGACGCCGCACTTCAAGCAACTTTTCGATCAAAGCTGGTTCGTCGCGCGCATAGGCGTCGGCATCTGGCGCGCGCTTGACCACTACACCGAGCAGTTCGGTAATTGCGTTGCCGATTGAGTTTTGGCTGATGGTGACGATGAGCTTGCCTTTGTCGTTGCGGTAAATCAGTTGTTTGAAGGCGGGTTGCCAGCGAATCGAGTTGGCGTATTTGGCATCTTTGATGCAGC
>JAYVBU010000024.1:0-2018 GCA_043750335.1 Betaproteobacteria bacterium
CGACCAGCGCTGGTTTCGCCCACGGTGTGCTCAGCTTGGCACCCGGCGAGGTGGTGCAAGTCGAAGTCGGCTATCGCTCGCAGGGCGTAGATTCTTGGCGCTATCAATTCGGTAGCGGCGTGGGCGAGGTCAAAAATTTCCAGCTCAGCATGGATACTAATTTCCGCGACATTGATTTTCCTGCCGATGGTTTAGCGCCCGGCGTAAAAGAAAAAACTGCCAGCGGCTGGCGCTTGAACTGGGACTACAAACACTTGGTATCGGGTGCCAAGATCGGCATGGTCATGCCGCAGAAATTGCAACCGGGCCTACTCGCGGGTGACATCGCTTATTTTGCGCCGGTGTCCTTGCTGTTCTTCATGGTCGCCATGCTGGTAATCGGCGTGATGAAGCAGATCGACATTCACCCCATGCACTTCGCGTTTTTATCGGCGGCGTTCTTCGCCTTTCACTTGCTGCTCGCCTACCTCGCGGATCAGGTTCCGTTTATCTGGGCTTTTGGTGTAGCCGCCGCCGTGTCGGTGTTCCTGGTGGTGAGCTACCTGCGCCTGATCTTCGGCAACCGCTTCGCCTTCGGTTACGCGGGCTTGGCGCAAATCGTATATCTGGTGCTGTTCTCCGCCGCCTTCTTCTTCAAAGGGTTGACCGGCTTGACCATCACCGTGGGCGCGATCTTGACCTTGTTCGTGTTGATGCAAATCACGGCAAAAGTGAATTGGAAGCAAGTGTTTGAGCAGAAGCAGCGCACTAACGCGAGTTAGCGCTTGTCACCGCCCAGGCCACGGGGTCTGGGCGGTTTTTTAATAGGAGAGAATTGTGTTGCTAGGTTATTTGTTGTATCGGTTTGCACTGCCACGCTATTTTGCCAAGAAGCGTGACGAGGATGAGTCGTGGATGCTGGGGGCGGAAGCGTGGGTGCCGGTGGGGTTGCGGCAATGATCGCGTGTTGAAAGTGACAAACCGGAAGCAGCAAAAATGCGCTTAGTTTTTACCGCTAACTTGGTCAATCTTTTTCAGTAATTCCGCTATCGTTTGCTTGCAGTTGGTGGCATTCGGCTGGCGTGATCGCAGCGCGTCCAAGGCGCGATCAATGGCTTTGTCCACCCCATGCCAATCATCGGAGGAGCGGGGTTTCAGCCCTGATTCGGCGGCGTCCCAGGCGATCTCAAGTGCTTTGATTCGCGTCTTGGCCTCGGCCAGATTGCCGTTTTCAACAATCATGGCGACATCAGCAGCGATGGCCCTGAAGGCAGAGAGATCGCCTAGCTTCGAGGGAGCGTTGGCCAACGAACTGCCCGATTGAGAAGCGGCAGCGACTTCGGTTGGTTTGTTTTCAACATCGGGCGATTTAGAACAAGCCGCAAGCGAGACAAGCGTTATGACTAGCGCGATTCGGGCCGAAAAAAAATGGGCAGTAGGAGAGGTCATGTTTTACCTATTATAAATTAATGTGTGTGGGCAAATTTACGAGCGTAATTAGTCTTCACTTTGCTTGATATGCGCCCAGGTAACCAAAACAAAAATGACAGTCAAGAAAATAGCGCTGGTGAACATTGCCCCTAGGCCCAGCCCGCCATAGACTTTCGATTGGGTTAAAAGGTCGCCGAGTGATGCACCAAGCGGACGCGTGAGAATGTAGGCAATCCAAAAAGTCGCCACCGCATTTGCAGAGAGACGCCAAGCGGCAAAGGTCAGCGCAATCAGTGCGCCAAAAATCACCACCCCCCATTTGAAACCCAAGCCTAACGCTTCAGTCGCCAAATCGCCTGCCGCAGTACCGAGCGCAAATGTGCAAAGTACGACAGCCCAATAAAACCACTCTCTGCGTCGTGTGGTGATGGTAAGAATAGAGAGCGTTCGCTCAAGGTAATACCAAAGCGAAAAAATAATGGCGAGCCCCGCCGCAAATACTGCGGTGCTGATATAGAGGCTTACGCCAAGATCATCGGTCAGCGCATCGGTAATTTGTGTCCCGACTATGCTGATTAGCACTACGCTAAGCCAGTATATCGAAGGGC
>JAYVBU010000025.1:0-9928 GCA_043750335.1 Betaproteobacteria bacterium
GGATTAAGCCGAAATAGTGAGAACACCAGCGCTAGCGCGGTCAGCGCTTTTTCGCCACCCGACAACAAGTGGATGGAGTTATTGCGCTTGCCCGGCGGCTGCGCGATGAGCTGTACCCCTGCGTCGAGAATTTCATCGCCGGTCAACACCAACTCCGCATGGCCACCGCCGAAGATGCTCGGGAACAATTCTTTGAAATAGCCGTTCACCGTGTCGTAAGTCGCTTGCAAACGCGTACGTGTTTCATTATCTATTTTACGAATCGCTTGATCCAGGGTTTCTACCGCTTCCAACAGATCAGCCGCTTGTGCATCGAGATATTGCTTGCGCTCGCTGGCTGCTTGCAATTCATCGAGTGCCGCGAGGTTCACCGCACCCAAGTCTTCGATTTCTTGTTTAAGGCGATTAATTTCGCGCTGTAATTGATCCGCCTTGGCGCTCTTCTCCGCTTGCTCGGCAAGCTGCTCAAGATTCGCGGCGGCTTCTTGCAGCTGCGCGGCGGCTTGCTCGTCGGCCAAGCGCGCTTCTTGCTCCTTGAGCCGCGCCTGTTCCAATTTGTCGCGCAGGGGATCGTGCCGCTGCTCTGAACCAAGCCGGGCTTGCTCTACCGCTTGCAAGGCTAGGGTCGCCTGCGCCAGCACATCACGCGCCGTGGCGAGTTTCACTTCTGCGGCCTTGCGTGTTTCGAGTGCGCTATCCAGGGCAAGTTTCAGCGGTGCTTCATCCAGCCCATCGCGTTCCTGGCTTAGTTTGGATTGTTCGGCGTTAATGCGGTTGAGGCTTTCTTCCGCTAAGCGCGAGATATTTTCCAATTCTTGGATTTTGGCGCGCGCGGCACGTTCGTTGAAGGCCGCTTCTTGCGCGGCACGTTCAGCAATCATCAAACCATCGCGTTGGCGATTCAACGTCGCGGTTGCTTCCTCGCGGATGATTTTTGCTTCTTGCATATTGGCCAGCAAAGCCTCAATTGCGACGCGCTGGATTTTAAGTATTTCGCCGAGCCGCGCGCGGTTGCCATCCTCCGTCGCCAGCGCAGTCGTGACTTCACCAATTTCACGCTCAATCGCGCCACCGCGCTGGGCCGCTTGCTGTTCCAACTGCGCCATGCGCTGCGCATCCATTTGCACACGATGTAAATCCTGCTGCACACGGCTGATTTCGGCTTGCCCGGTTGAAAGCTCGGATTTAAGGGTGGCGCTGCGTTCTTCGGCCTCGGTCACACCGGCCTCAATACCGCTTTGCGCGTTTTTGCCGGCTTGAATTTCAGTTTGTAGCGTTTCTATCTCGCGTTGGCGCATCAACACCGAATGCAGGGGCGATTGCTCGCCGTGGAAGCTCACGCCATGGCGCGTCACCACATGGCCCGCCTGGCACACGATCAATTCACCCGGCTTCAACACATTGCGCCGCGACAGCGCTTCGGTGCAATCCGCCACCGCATACACGCCATGCAGCCAATCGGCCACGCAACCGCCGCCCTGGCCGCGCCAACGCACATAGCGGCTCAGCGGCGTGAGAGTGGAACCGGTTTCACCATCGTTCATGCTGCCCGCAGCGCCATCCACCACGGTAATGGCCGCTGGCGGCATGTCGCTCATCCACTGAGATGCATTGCCGACATCGTTCATCACCACTGAATTGACGCGATCGCGCAATACGCCTTCCAGCGCCACGTCCCAACCTGCTTCAATCTCCAGGTTTTTCCATAGGCGCGCGAAGCTCGCCAGTTGATGCTTATTGAGCCAAGCCTTGAGTTTTTCGTCTTGGTCGAGATTGCTCTGCATCTGGGTCAGCGTCTGTACGCGCGCATCGAGGCGGGCGAGATTTTGCAAATGCTCGTTCACCTTGCGCTGCGCTTCGCGCACGGCGCGTTCGGCGTCCGGCTGGCGTTGATGTTTCTCGCTGTATTGGCCGCGCGCCGTGTTGAGCTGCCCGGCCAGATCGGCTACTTGCGCTTGCAGGGCGGCTAGTTGCGCGCTATCGGGGCGGGTTAATTGCATTTGCTCTTGCTGCAAGCGCGCTAAGCGCAAGCGGTATTGCTCCAACGCTTTTTCGGCGTGGGAAAAATGAGTTTCTTCCACGCGTCGGCTTTGCTCTGCTTCTGACAATTGGCGCTGCAATTCAGCGTTGCGTGTTTGTGCGGCATCGAAAGCTGCTTGCGCGGCTGGCAGCTTATTGCGCGCGAAGCCCGCCGTCTCAGCCGTTTCGGCGGCAGCTTTCACCGCACCTTCGAGTTGTTCGCGCCAGTCGGCGAGTTGTTCGTTAGCGCCCGCGCGCTGCGTTGCGTGCTGCGCGAGTTGCTGTTCGAGCGAGACGATTTGCTGGTTGATACGGTTGCGGCTATCGCGCTGATGCTGAATTTGTTGCTCTAGCTTAGCCACCTCGGCATTCGCCGCGTACCCCTCGCTTTGCACGGCATGCAGTTGATCGCTGGCGCTGTAATGCTCGGCGCGCGCGGCCTCCTGGCGGCTCTCGGCCTCGCGCAAGCGCGCGGTTTCAGCTTCCAGCTCATTCACTAAACGCGTGACTTCGCGCGTGGCTTTTTCCCACTGCGCCAGGGCGTCGCGTTTGCGCAGGAACCACAGCATGTGCTGCGAGTGGGTCATCTGCTCATGCAGCGCGTGATAATGCTTTGCAACTTCGGCTTGTGCAGAGAGGCGCTCTAATTGGCTACCCAACTCGATGCGGATATCTTCGACACGGGCGAGATTTTCGCGCGTATCACGCAGGCGATTTTCGGTCTCGCGCCGACGCTCTTTGTAAATCGACACGCCAGCCGCTTCTTCCAGAAACACGCGCAGTTCTTCCGGCTTGGCGTCGATCACGCGCGAAATCATGCCCTGCTCGATGATGGCGTAGGCGCGCGCACCGACACCGGTGCCAAGGAACATGTCCATCACATCACGGCGACGCACATGGATATTATTGATGTAGTAATTCGAGTCGCCGTTGCGATCTAGCACACGCTTGACCGAGACTTCGGCATACGCCGACCACTGGCCGCCTGCACGGCCCAGGCTATTGTCGAACACCAGCTCGACGCTGGCGCGCGAAACGGGATTGCGGCCACCGGAACCATTGAACAGCACATCCTGCATGGTCTCGCCGCGCAGGTGCTTGGCTGAGGACTCGCCCAGCACCCAGCGCACGGCGTCGATCACATTGGATTTACCGCAGCCGTTAGGGCCAACCACGCCGACAAGCTGGCCGGGGACGTGAATGGTCGTGGGATCAACGAAAGATTTAAAACCAGCGAGCTTTATATGAGTGAGGCGCACAATCAGGCTTCGTTATTTTATGGAATTGAGACGGCTTACTCCTGGGAGGGCATCCTCCTAAGCCGCCATGGCAGGGTTATAATTTTACCTAAATTTGACCCCAATACATCCTAAAGAAACGACAAATGCCAAGTAAACCAAGCAAGTCACTGGAAACATTCGATAATCCCAATCCAAACCGGGATTTTCACATCCATATGGAGATTCCCGAGTTCACCTGCCTATGCCCCAAAACTGGGCAGCCTGATTTTGCAACCCTGATTCTGGACTACATCCCCGACAAACAATGCGTGGAATTAAAGAGCCTGAAGCTCTATATCTGGTCATTTCGCAACGAAGGGGCGTTTCATGAAGCAGTGACCAACAATATTTTGGACGACTTGGTAAAAGCCACCAAGCCGCGCTTCATGCGGCTCACAGCTAAGTTTTATGTGCGGGGCGGGATATTTACCAACGTGGTGGCGGAGCATCGCAAAAAGGGCTGGAAGGCGCAACCGCTGGTGGAATTGTCGCGCTTTGCGTCCAACTCGAATACGCGTGGCTAAGCCACTTTATCTCGGCCTTGATTTCGGCACCAGCGGTGCGCGCGCCCAAGTAATTGATGCCAAGGGAAACCTAGTCGCGCAAGCGCACTGTACTTATGCGCTAACTGATTGGCAAGGCTGGCTGCGTGCCTTGGCTTGGCTATTTTCCAGCCTGCCCGCCCTGGTGCGGGAACGGCTTGCCGCCATCGCTATCGACGGCACCTCCTCCACCGTGTTGTTATGCGATGAGACCAATACTCCCCTGCACCCTCCGCTACTTTATAACGATGACCGCGCAGGGCTTGAAGCCAAGCGCATTGCGGCCTACGCACCGCATGGCCACATCGCTGCAGCGCCAAGCGCCAGTCTTGCCAAACTGCTCTACGCGCTCAAGCAGCCGTACGCTGAAACGCCCACCTATTTCACCGACCAAGCGAGTTGGCTGGCCAGCATGCTCACTGGCAAGCCGGGCTACAGCGACTATCACAATGCATTAAAGCTAGGCTATGACACTGCCGCGCTGAAGTGGCCGGATTGGATGGGACAGTTCGACCTCGCGCCTTATTTACCGCACGTGCTCACCCCCGGCGCTGCTTTGGGTAAGGTTACGACTGAGGTGGCCCGAAAATTGGATATCCCGCCTGATTGCCGTGTGCGCGCCGGCACAACGGACAGCATCGCCGCCTTCATCGCAAGTCACGCAGACAAGCCAGGAGATGCCGTTACTTCACTCGGCTCTACTTTAGTGTTGAAGCTGCTTTCGAACTACCACGTAGAAGATTTGCGCTATGGCGTTTACAGCCACCGCTTCGGTTCGCGTTGGCTGGCAGGTGGCGCATCCAATAGCGGCGGCGCGGTGTTGCGCCAATTTTTTGATGATGCAAGATTGGCTGCGTTGTCACGACAGATCGACGTGGCTTCTCCGAGCGGGCTGGATTACTACCCGCTGTCTAAACCCGGCGAGCGCTTTCCTTTGAATAATCCCCATCTCGCGCCGCGCCTCACCCCGCGTCCGGATGACGATGTGCAGTTTCTACAGGGCTTACTAGAAGGAATCGCGCATATCGAATCACAAGGCTACGCCCTGCTTACCCAACTCGGCGCTACGCCGGTCAAACGGGTTTTCACGGCAGGTGGTGGCGCAAAAAACGAGGTATGGCAAAAATTGCGCGAGCAGCTATTAGGTGTCCCGGTCACGTTTGCCCTGCATGGCGAAGCGGCTTATGGGGCGGCGCGATTGGCGCAGTTTGGCGATAAACTGCTATCCTGAAAAGATGAACGAAACCGGCCTATCACTGCATGCCCACCTCCCTCTCACTTGGCAGGAGACGCATACATTTCCACCGCCCTTGGTGACCGAATGGATGCATGGCAATCTCGTTTGCCTGCAAGCCTTAGCCGCTTTAGAGAGCCATGACAAGGAATTCGACACCAGCGCGCCCAGCGAGCACGCCGCCGGTCGGCTGGAAGCAAAAGTAGATTTGTTGTTGCAGTTAGTCGGCGAGTTGATGCGTAAACAGCAGCCTGTGCTACCCAGCGTTGAGGTCGAGCTCGGTGCAAATGAAATCGTTTGGCATACGGCTACGCCCCTCGCAATTGGCAGCGAAGGTGTGCTCACCCTGTATCTTTCTCCGCGCCTGCACTGGCCGCTCACGCTGCCGGTGCAGATCACCCGCACCCAAGACAATAAAACGCATGGCAAGTTGATCCATCTCAGTGCAGAGGTTCAAGAATGGTTGGAACGTACTTTGTTTCGTTACCATCGCCGCGCTTTACACGCCCGCCCGCGTTAGCCTTCTACAAACTCCAGCGCGTTTCCATCCGGGTCGCGACAAAACAGCGCACGACGTCCAGAACGGCTGAGGGTGTAGGGGAACTTCACCTCGTCCAACTTGGCTTTGAGCGCGGCGATATCGTCAATCGCCAGCGCGATATGCCGGTCACGCCCGCCATGCTCGGCATGCACCGCCTGCGGGGTAGTAGCTAGCGCAAGCACGTGAATCTGTTGTGCGCCCATTTCGTACCACACGCCGGGATAACCCAAATCCGGACGCAAGAGACTTGGCGTTAAACCCAGCAAGCCCTCGTAAAACAAGCGCGTTTGTGCTAAATCCTGCACTAGAATCGAGCTATGCAATAGATGGGTGATTTTCATACATGCGCCTTATTATTTTTTTCTGTGAAGCTTGAAAAGATACTCGCTGCCACAATCATTGCGCCGCCTATCCACTCTTGCGCGCTCAGCGCTTCATCCGCCAAATAATATGAAGATACCGCGACCACCAGCAATTCAAATAGCAAAATCACGATAGCCTGATTGGCGGGCGTATGCGTTAGCCCATATTGCATGGCCGCCGTGGCAAGCACGAGCGCCAGACCAATCAGCAACAGCAGCCCCAGGCCTGCCCCCGATAAAGACGTTACCGCATGCCACTGCGGCGGATCGAACAAAGCCCAGAACAACGCCACCACTACTACCCCGCTCCATACCGCAAGTGCCTTTAATTGCACCGAACATTGTGCGGCCTTTCGTGTCAGCACATTGGTCAACGCAAAGCCGATGCCCGCCGAAATCGCGATCCATTCTGCGCTGTTGTTGGGCCATGGCATGCCGAGATCGGGATGCCACAGCATAACCAGCGCGCCGGAAAGTGCTAAGGCCATCACCAAGATGGCGCCTGTATTCAAACGCTCATTCAGAAAATAGCGTGCGAAAAACACCGTCCATAAAGGCGCGAGGTAAAACAACAGCATGACCCGCACCACCTCGCCATGAATCACCGCCACCACATAGGCCAGATTGGTCCACCCAGCAGCCAGCCCCATCCAGATCAGGACAGCGGCACGCGGGTTGATTTCGCGCAAGGCAGAACGATAGGCAATTAAGCCAATGCACAACGCAATCATAAACACGACAAGGGTAGAGGTGACACCATTCACGCCCATGCCGTCGAGCAGACGAAAGGGATACCACACCACGCCCCATACGGTCGCCCCCGTGAGCAAACCGGAGAGGGCATAAAGACGGCGATTGGTCGGCATTCGGCTTACCCTTATAATGTTAATTTTTTCGTGTGTATTACTTGTGAATCCTGATCTCGCCAAGCTTCAACCCTATCCGTTCCAGCGGCTACGCACGCTGTTTCACGGCATCACGCCTGCCGCGGATTTTACACCGATCAACTTATCCATCGGCGAACCCAAGCATGCCACACCTGCTTTAATTCGCGATGCGCTGGTTCAAAATCTGGATGGCTTGGCGGGCTACCCCGCAACGCAAGGTGCGGATGGATTACGCACTGGCATCGCGCATTGGTTGGAAAAACGCTACCAGCTACCGCACATCAACCCGCAGACCCAAGTATTGCCCGTGAATGGTAGCCGCGAAGCTTTGTTCGCTTTCGCCCAAACTGTCATCGACCGGGCCACGCAAGCCGTCATCATCTCGCCCAACCCCTTCTATCAAATTTACGAAGGCGCGGCCTTGCTTGCTGGCGCCATGCCTTATTACCTCAACACCCTGCCCAGCAACGGCTATCGCATGGATTTCGCATCGGTACCACCAGAAATATTGCAACGCACCCAACTCGTGTATGTGTGCTCGCCCGGCAACCCCACCGGCCGCGTGATGACGCTCGAAGATTGGCGCGAATTGTTCGCCTTGTCTGATCGCTACAATTTTGTGATCGCCTCGGACGAATGTTATTCAGAAATCTATTTCGATGAAACGAATCCCCCGCTGGGCGCGCTGCAAGCCGCACAGCAACTCGGGCGCACGGATTTTATCAACCTGGTCGTATTCAGCAGCCTCTCCAAACGCTCCAATGTGCCGGGCATGCGCTCCGGCTTCGTCGCGGGCGATGCGGCCATTCTGGAAAAGTTTTTGCTCTATCGCACCTACCACGGCTGCGCTATGAGCCCGACAGTGCAGATGGCAAGCCTTGCCGCGTGGCAAGACGAAACACATGTACTGGAGAATCGGCGTTTGTATCGCCTGAAATTCGCCGCGTTCAAAACCGAGCTGGCCGGTACGCTCGACGTGGAGATGCCAGATGCAGCGTTCTACTATTGGGTGAAGACGCCGATGGCCGATACCGAATTCGCGCTGGCCTTACACCGGGACTATAATGTCATGGTTTTACCGGGCAGCTTTCTCGCACGCGAGGCGCACGGCGTGAACCCCGGTGAGAATTTCGTACGCATTGCGCTAGTCGCGAATGAAACCGAGTGTCTCGAAGCCGCGCGACGCATCAAACAATTGATTCAAACCCTTTAGCCAAAATCCACAAACCAATTAGGAATTCTCATGCAAGACATTCAAGCCATTATCGACGAAGCTTTTGAGCGCCGTGCCGACATCACCCCCCGTAGTGCCGATGCTAAAACCAAAGAAGCAGTCGAAACCGTCATCGACCAACTCGATAAAGGAAAACTGCGCGTCGCGGAGAAAATTAATGGCGAATGGGTCACGCATCAATGGTTAAAAAAGGCCGTGCTCTTGTCCTTCCGCATGCAGGACAACTTTTTTATCAAGGGCGGCTTCACTAACTACTTCGACAAGGTGCCGTCGAAATTCTCCGACTACAACTCCACCGATTTTCGCGAAGGCGGCTTCCGTGTTGTACCCCCCGCCTCCGTGCGTAAAGGTTCGTACATCGCTAAAAATGTGGTGCTGATGCCCTCTTACGTCAACATCGGCGCCTATGTGGATGAAGGCACCATGGTCGATACTTGGGCCACCGTCGGCTCCTGCGCCCAGATCGGCAAGAACGTACATCTTTCCGGTGGTGTCGGCATCGGCGGCGTACTAGAACCCGTGCAAGCCAATCCCACCATCATTGGTGATAACTGCTTCATCGGTGCGCGCTCCGAAGTAGTGGAAGGCGTGATCGTCGAAGATAACGCCGTGATTTCGATGGGCGTGTACATCGGCCAATCGACCAAAATCTACGATCGCGAAACCGGCGAAGTGACTTATGGCCGCATCCCTTCTGGATCGGTTGTGGTGTCCGGCAACCTGCCCTCGAAAGATGGCAAGTACAGCCTGTATTGCGCGGTGATCGTGAAAAAGGTCGATGCAAAAACGCTGTCGAAAGTCGGCATTAACGAACTGCTGCGCGGGGTATAAACCTGAATCTTGAACCACGGAATACACAGAGTACACGGAGGAAAGACATTCTAATTAACTCCGTGCCCTCAGCGTACTCCGTGGTGAAAAGGCTTTAAAGATGAAACTCTACGGCATCCCCAACTGCGACACCGTCAAAAAAGCCCGCACTTGGCTTGCCGCACATGAAGTGGAATACACATTCCACGACTACAAAAAGCAAGGCGTCGATGCGGCGCTGCTCGCCGACTGGATGGCCAAGGTGGGCTGGGATAAAGTCATCAATCGCCAAGGCCAAACATGGCGCAAACTGAGCGACGCAGAAAAGACTCATGTCAACGATATAGCTTCGGCCATCCAATTGGCACTCGAAAAACCAAGCGTCCTCAAGCGCCCCGCTGTCGAATTCAAGGGCCGGCTAATCCTGGGTTTTAATGAAACCGAATACCAAAATATCTTTGGAGAAACTGCATGAAGTGTTTTTTTGTTCCGATGAAGGCTGAACGCGATGCCAAGTAGCACACTCGACCTTGCCAAGGCGCTGATCGCGCGCCGCTCTCTCACGCCAGATGACGCGGGATGCCAGGAAATTCTGATCGAACGTTTGAAACAAATGGATTTTAAAATTGAATCCATGCGTTTCGGCAATGTGGATAATTTTTGGGCGCGGCGCGGCACCACGGGCCCCGTTCTGTGTTTTGCCGGGCATACCGACGTGGTCCCCACCGGCCCGGTAGAGCAATGGGTGAGCGAACCTTTCACCCCGACCGAACGTGATGGCAAGCTGTTTGGACGCGGGGCGGCGGACATGAAAACTTCCCTCGCAGCTTTTATCACGGCAATTGAAGGCTTCGTGGCGCGACATCCGAATCATGCCGGCTCCATCGCTTTGCTCATCACCTCGGATGAAGAAGGCATCGCGATAGACGGCACGGTGAAAGTGGTGGAAGCCCTACAAGCGCGCAATGAGTTGATCGACTATTGCATCGTGGGCGAGCCGACCTGCGTCGATAAACTCG
>JAYVBU010000026.1:0-4579 GCA_043750335.1 Betaproteobacteria bacterium
TGTTGGCGCTCACTGAAATTTGGCCCCCCGGGATCATTTAAAATTGACCCATCAAGCAAGGCTTTCCCCCAACGAAATACAATTGAACAGGCTGCAAACCCTGCTCAGAATTCGATAAGAAAAAGCCCGTCTATCTTTTCAATTTTGGATGCGCGCCAACATGCGCGGCAACACATCGCAGCAAAAAAATCATCTTCACCGGATTAGAGGGCATCGCATCCGTACAATTCCCATCCCTTCCAAAGCGAGCATCCCTCAGTTTTAAAAAATTGACTATATTCAATGCTCACGTGCGCGGCTAAGACTGGCATCTTGCGACGATTCTAATCAGATGCGTTTTGCACTGGTTTGCGTGGCATGGTCGCTGCACACCTTCGATCCTGTTGCGGAAGGAGACGTTATGTTCGTTTTGAGCGAAGTAGGTGCTGCTCCACAGCGTGATGCGGCTGGCAATTGGTCGGTGAGGTTTGGTCTCTATCTGCCTGGCATTACTTTCAACAAAGGTTACGCGGTGAAGGTGCGGATCATTCACGAAAATGATCAGTTCATTCGTGGCATTGAGCCTAAGGATTTTTTTCTGAATTGGGTAAACGGTTCGCCCTATGACTTGTGGGAGATTTCGGTTCCCTTTGTGTCTGACCCAACTAGCCATTTTGGGCAGCAGGGAATTTATCTCTACCGATTTCAGCTCCTGCGAAATAATCGCGAAGTGACTTTTTGGTTTTCTGATCCTTTTGGTCGTGCATGCGGGTTGGGGACGCTCTCTGCGTTTGTGATCGAAAACAATCCGCAGCCATTTCCGTGGACTGACGCCGCTTTTAGCGTTCCCGAGGTGGATGAGATGGTCGTTTATGAACTGAATGTCCGTGAATTTAATCGCGATTTCCAAGGGGTGATCGACCAGCTTGATTTTATTCATGCGCTTGGCGTGAATGTTCTGGAATTGATGCCGGTCTCCAACGTAAAAGAAGACGTGGAGTGGGGCTACACCCCGTTGGGTTATTTTGCCCCGGATGATCGTTTGGGTGGCCCGCTGGGTATGAAGCGTCTAGTAGATGCTTGTCATCAGCTCGGTATGGCTGTCTTGCTGGACGCGGTTTATGCGCATGCTCACCCTGAGTTTGCTTATAGTTTGGTGTATGACACATCGGGCGAGCCGAATCCGATGATGGGTATTTTTTCGGGTGAATTTTTTGCGGGTCGGCCCGGCACTGATTACGCAAAAGATTTCACGCGCGACTATTTTTTTCAGCTCAATCAATACTGGCTGCGCGAATATCATGTAGATGGTTTCCGCTACGATTACGTGCCTGGCATGTATGATGGCCCGCTCGGCCAGGGCTACGCTAATCTCGTGTATCGCACCTATCAGGACTCAAAGGCACTAGCGCGCTTTGATGGTGGGAATGGCCGCAGCAAAATTATCCAGTGTGCTGAGCACCTGCCCGATCCTGTGGGGATCATGTCGCAAACCTACTCCAACTGCGCGTGGCAAAACGGCCTGCTTGATCGTGCGCGCGACATGGCGCGCTGGCATTACGTCGGCGCACAATTCGCTCACTCACTTGATCCGGCGTTTCTTGGATATCCGGACGAATTTCGCAACCCGGCCACTGGCGATGCCTTTCCCGTCGCTCCATTTCAATATTTGGAGACGCACGATCATTCTCGCTTTATCAATCAGTTTGGACAACTCCCGCTTCGCGATTTGCTTGGCGAATTTTACGGCGACCGCGCGCGCTTTTACAAAATGCAGCCCTTCATTATTGCGTTGTACACGGCGAAGGGCATCCCGATGCTGTGGAGCGGTCAGGAGTTTGGCGAGAATTGGGGTGTGCCGAGTTGGGGTATTGGCCGCAACCTGTTCGAGCGTCCACTGCATTGGGAATATTTTTATGACCCGGCGGGCAAAGCGCTGGTGCGACTGCATCGCGTCATGGGTAGTCTGCGGCGCGATCATCGTGCGCTGCGTAGTCGCGGCTATTTTTATTATTACTACGAGCCTGAACACCTAACGAAAGGCGTCATTGCGTTTAGACGCGAAGCGCCGAATGACGGCGCGCAGCCCGCAGAAAGCTTGATCGTCTGCCTGAACTTTTTCGATAGTGATGCCGAAATAGGGCTCCCTTTTCCGCTGCCGGGAATGTGGGTGGAGCAGATAGACGGTGCGCGCTCGCCAGTCAATATCACACAGGCCAATCAATGGGCGTCGATCATCGTGCCATCGAATTACGGCAGTGTTTATAAACGCGTCTAATGAATGCGTGTTGAACCTGCCCCTGCGTTTAAGATCGCTTGCGCCCACCCCTGCCCACGATCCAGATGCGGCGCGTACTCGTCAACTACGCGGTAGATTGCTCGGATTTATGTCTTCCAGAAGCTTTTTTGGTGTGGCGAGCGATTTTATGAAAGATGGGTAAGTTGTTGCGCGCAAACAGAATTTTGGTGACAACGCGGTTTTTTCAATGTAAAAAGTCGATCTGGGCAAGAAATTTGCTTTAGTGCTTAATCGTGTTTGTTTTTGAGTGCAGACCCGAAGCATTTTATAAAAACTAATAAATAATATTTGATGTATTCCCTAAGCGTAGCCGCAAAAAACACGGAGTGAATTATCACGAGCCAGGCATTGCCTTGTGTGATTGCCTGCGTGCTCATTCGCTATTAAACCTGAATCGTAAATTCATCCTACTTAGATGGAGATTTATCGTGCAACCCTTCAAATCTTTCTTGCTTCTGGCGACCTTACTTGGCGCTTCTTCTCTGGCGTGTGCGGCGAATTTGCCGCCGACGATTGCGCCTATCTCCGCGAAGACACTCGCAGAGGGCGAGACGCTTAGCTTTCCCGTGAGCGCGACCGACCCGGAGGGCCAGCCGGTCACGTTGACCGCTGCGGGATTGAAAACATGGATGAGTTTTGCAAACAATACGTTCACTGCTAAGCCTGCTTTAAATAATGCGGGCACGTACTCGGTGACGTTCACCGCCAGCGATGGCGTCCGCGCATCCAAGTTAAGTGTCGGCGTAACGGTGAGCAATACGAATCAAGCGCCAACCTTGAGCGCGCTGACCAATAGGACAGTGAATGAGGGCAGCACACTGGCCTTAGAGGTGACAGCCAGTGATCCAGATAAAGATGTCGTGACTATTACTCCCAGTGGTTTGCAGCCGTGGATGAGTTATACGGGCACGACTTTTAGCATCGCCCCTGGCTATGGCGATAGCGGAACCTATACCGTTACCTTTACCGCTTCAGACGGCAAGCTCAGCACTCAGGGCAGCATGAGCTTAACAATTACCAATGTGAACCAAGCGCCGATTTTTAGCGCGATAACCCCCCCCACGGTGGCAGAAGGCGCAACGCTGAGCCTGCCGATTAGCGCGACTGATCCGGATGGCGATGCTGTAACAGTGACCGCAACGGGCATCCTCTCCGCGTGGATGAGCTTCGATGGCGTTACGTTTAACGCCACGCCGGATTACGACAGGGCGGGCAGCTACGTGATTGTTTTCGCCGCGACTGATGGGCTCAAGCAGACGCAAACGAGTGTGACGCTGACCGTTCCCAACACAAACCGTCAACCCGTGTTAAATCCGCTAGGCGTTTGGAATGTGGGCGAAGGTAAGGTGCTTAGTCTGCCGGTCAGCGCAAGCGACCCGGATGGAACCCTGCCCACCATTACTGCCTCGGGGTTGAAGCCCTGGATGAGCTTTGATGGCAAGGCTTTTCGTGCGCGCCCGGGTGTGGGCGATGCAGGCAATTACTTGGTCACCTTTACCGCTAGCGATGGCCAACTGCTTGCGAACGATACCGCTACCGTGAATGTGACGCTGGATAACAGCGCATTTCCACCGCCTTGGACAAATTACATCGGTTCGCAGTGGTCGGGAGCCGTATGGTCGGGATGGGAGCGTTCCTGGTTAGGTTATTTGACCGGCATGAATGCGGTCGATCAGCCCGGCGTCATCACCACCTTGACCACAGAAGTGCAGACACGACTGGCAACGCATGACGTCATCGTCGCCATCGAAGGGTTTGGTGGAGCGGGGGATGTCGGTAGCCCTATGACACCTTTTATGGATTTAATTTATAGCGGAGGCGTAGCCACTTGGCAGAGTGCGGTGACCAGCCAAGTACAAGCCTTAGCCCCGCTGGACCCGACGGGTGCGCGCATTGTGTACCAGCTCGGAAATGAAATTTCAAAAGAAACCACCAGCACCGATCTACGTACTTGGGCCGCGACGCACGGCATTACCATTCCAGGCGTGAGCCAGGAATATGACCCAGAGCTGCTGCCGTATTACGTTGAATATTATCTTGCGCCCACGGTCGAAGCCGCCGCCCAAGCCAGCCAAGCCAGTTACGGCAACCCGGATACGATCACGATTGCCCTGGGTTCGATAGGCAACGGCGGCACGGCCAACGCGCGCGAATTTCTGGATTCACTGCTCAACTACACCATCCAGGGAAACTACGCGCCGAGCATGATTGGCAAGCGCGTGTTTGAGGTCATCGACCTCATCACTGTGCATTACGTTGGTGGCAGTGCAAACCTGGATATTATCTGGGATAAATGGAAAA